>CAZKOC010000009.1:0-25827 GCA_964554275.1 uncultured Weeksellaceae bacterium | reverse complement strand
CCGAGTGGCTAGGCAGAGGTCTGCAAAACCTCGTACAGCGGTTCGAATCCGCTCGGAACCTCTATTTTTTAATAGATTTCTCAGTTTCTTTTCTTAGGTTTTCTCTTTTTAATTGATCCTCTTCTGATAGGTGACTTTCAAGTTTGTTTCTGATTTTCAGCAACATTGGTTCATACAAATCAGGATTCAATACATAATACTCATAACTCTCTTCGAAATCCTTTACATTTACTCCATGCTGTTCCAGCAAATGAGCATTCACTCTTGCATAATCCAGCGGTTTTCCCTCTGCTTCATTCATATAAGAAGATTGTTGATGGATGTAAATATCTGTCAAAATGTTTATCATTTTATCTTCGGTAAGTAAATTCCCGGGCTTTTCCACTGTTTGGGTACAGGAAAACAAAAAGATTGAAAAAAAGTAAAAAACCTGCTTCATAACTTTCCAAATATACTTCGAATGCGTAACATAAGAATTCCAAAAACCGCTTCCCCCATTATATTTGTATTGATTTTTGATTCTCCCGCTACACGATTGGTGAAAATAATGGGAACTTCTGTTAATTTAAATCCTTTTTTCCATGCTTTGTATTTCATTTCAATCTGAAATCCATAGCCTTTGAATTTTATTTTTTTCAAATCCAGCGTTTCCAGTACAATTCTTTTGTAACCCACAAATCCTGCGGTGGCATCATTAACGGACAACCCTGTTACAAAACGGGCATATTTAGAAGCAATGAATGACAATAGAACACGTGTCATAGGCCAATTAACGACATTTACACCGTGTGAATAACGCGAACCTATGGCAACATCGCTGCCATCTTTCAAGGCCTGGAGTAATTTAGGAAGGTCTTCAGGATTGTGTGACAAATCAGCATCCATTTCAAAAACATATTGATATTCTCTTTGCAGGGCCCATCTGAAACCATGGGTATAGGCTTTTCCCAAGCCATCCTTTTCCTGCCTGATTTCTATAAATAAATTTGAAAATTCTTTTTGTAGGTGTTGAACGATCGCCGCGGTCCCATCGGGAGAATTATCATCAACAATCAGAATATGAAAGTCATTTTGCAATGCAAATACTTTGCGAATTACCTGCTCTACATTTTCCAACTCATTGTAAGTTGGGATGATGACCAAACTATCAGACATCCGGCTTATAAATTAAAGAGGCTAATATAATCATTCCTATACTCCGCTTTTGTATTTTTGCAAAGATTATGATTGTTTTAACTTCACCTGTTTTTATAGATCGCTCCATAGACAACCTTGACTGGGTAATTGGCATTTTAGTAGGAACGATGTTGATAATGGCGCTAAGCAAGGCTCTTTTTTCCAATAATTTCTATGCGCTTAACAGCTTAGAACGTTTTTTGGATGTAAATGACAATCAACAAATATTTTCTCTTATCAATCAGTTTTTGTTCGTCATTTTACTGGGAACCCTTTGTGTTCCTTATTTGGTAGATGATTATGATTATGTTTTTTATTTGCCTGTTTTAAAGGCTTTGGCCATTGCCGTTATTTTAATTTTATTCTTTTGGATAAAATCCGTGTTTGCCACCTTGACTGCCTTTGCTTTCAAAGTGTCGTATAATAACACTTTTAATTCGAGAGTTTCCAGCTATTACAGATTTTATTCCATAATAGTGTTATGGTTGTCTGTTCTGCTTCTTTACTTTTCAGATCTCCCCCGATTTCCTGTTTTTATAGTGTGTATAACGATTTTGGTAATTTTAAGAGCGCTTCAATTCATCTATAGAGCTAAAAATCAACAGGAACAATTAGCTAAGAATTGGTATTATAATATTTTGTATCTTTGTGCACTCGAAATTTTACCCTTGTTAGTATTGTATAAATTTCTAACGGTTTGGTAGTTAAATGAATCAAATGAAAGTAAAATCTATTCTTGTTTCCCAACCGCAACCGGCAAATGATTCTTCGCCTTACCACGAATTGAGTAAAAGAAATAAAATCAAAGTTGATTTCCGGTCATTTATAAAAGTAGAAGGTGTTGACGCCCGTGATGTAAGACAGCAAAAAATAGACTTTTCTAAATTTACCGCTGTTATATTTACAAGTAAAAATGTAATTGACCATTACTTTAGGTTGGCAGAAGAAATGCGGTTTCAGGTTCCTGATGATATGAAATATTTTTGCCAGTCAGAGACCATTGCATTTTATTTACAGAAATACATTGTTTACCGCAAGAGAAAAATTTATATTGGAGAAAAGGAAATAGCAGATTTAGCTCCTTTTTTCAAAAAACACAAAGACGAAAAGTATTTGTTACCTTCTTCAGATGTATTGAAACCGGAAGTCCCCGAGTTCCTGAACGAAATGAACCTCAACTGGGAAAGAGGGATCTTGTGCAGAACCGTTTCCAGCGATTTGTCTGACCTGACTGAAGTGAAATATGACATCTTGGTTTTCTTTACCCCATCAGGAATTAAATCATTGTTTGAGAACTTCCCAACGTTCAAACAAGACAACACTCGTATAGCAGTTTTTGGAAAAACGACAGTTCAGGCAGCCAAAGAAATGGGATTGAGAATTGACATAGAAGTTCCTACTCCTGAGATACCCTCTATGACCATGGCTCTGGAGAAATATGTAAAAGAAGTCAATAAAAAGTAATTTTATTGACTTTCGATAAGGTTATAGCATAGATATGTTATAAATTTAGGGTATGAAAAACCTGTGGGTATTTAAACCCGAACCTGCCGAACCAACTTTCAGCTTCCTGGTAAAGGAAGTCACACTACCTCATCCTTTGGCCACAATTTTGGCACAAAGAGAAATAGACACGTTTGAAAAAGCCAAAAATTTCTTTCGCCCAAATCTCAGTAGTCTTTATGACCCCTATCTGATGAAAGATATGGACAAGGCAGTGGACAGAATCCTGAAAGCAATGAAGTCCAACGAAAACATCTTGGTCTATGGAGATTATGATGTGGATGGAACGACTGCAGTTGCGATGATGTACGATTTCCTTAAATCAACTTATGAAAATGTATCTTACTATATTCCTGACAGATATACCGAAGGATATGGAATTTCATTTCAGGGTGTTGACTACGCAAGCGACAATGATTTTTCACTGATCATTGCTTTGGATTGCGGCATCAAAGCAATTGATAAAATAAACTATGCCAACGAAAAAAATATAGATTTTATCATTTGTGACCACCATTTACCTGGAGAAACACTTCCCGATGCGGCTGCCATACTTGACCCCAAAAGACTGGATTGTGGCTATCCTTTCAAAGAATTGAGCGGCTGCGGTGTAGGTTTCAAATTGATTCAGGCATTGGCGGAAAGACTAAACCTAAAAAAAGAAATTGTTTTTGAATATCTGGATCTGGCTGTAGTAAGCATCGCTGCCGACATCGTTCCTATAGTTGACGAAAATCGTACGCTTGCACATTTCGGCTTAGAAAAACTCAGGCATTCTCCCAGAATTGGTTTAGCCAGTTTGATAGACGAAGAACAAAGAAAAAGAGCCGATATTTCAAATATTGTTTTTTCCATTGCTCCCAAAATAAATGCGACGGGAAGGCTGGAACACGCTTCACAATCCGTGGAGTTATTAATTTCACAAGATCCTGGAAAAATAAAAAAATACGCTTCGGAAATTGCAAATTTGAATGATGCGAGGAAAGAAAAGGATGGGAATGTCACCATAGAAGCCATTCGGCAAATTAAGGAAAACAAAGAAGAAAATACATTTGCAACTGTAGTGTACAATCCGGATTGGCACAAAGGTGTTTTGGGGATCGTCGCTTCCCGGTTAACAGAAACTTATTACCGTCCCACTCTGGTTTTGACCGAAGGAAATGAAGATGAAATTACCGGCTCTGCACGTTCTGTAAAAGATTTTGATTTGTATGAGGTCATAGACCAGTGTTCCGATTTGTTGCTGCGGTACGGCGGGCATAAATTTGCTGCAGGGCTTACGATGAAAAAAGATAATTATTCTCTATTCAAGAATAAATTCGAACAATTAGTCAAAGAAAAAATAAAACCCTCTCAACAGAAACCCAGTATTGAAATTGATGTTGAAATTAATTTTTCTGTAATTGATGACAGGTTTCGAAGATTACTGAAACAATTTGCACCTTTCGGGCCTGAAAATATGACTCCCCTATTCCTGACAAAAAATTTAATTGGCGGAAAAATTAAAGAAATGGGAAAAGAAGGTGAACATTTGCGGATTTCTCTGTATGATGAATCATCGGGGTTGGAAATGCCCGCAGTGGCTTTCGGAATGGGAAATATGAAGCATGATTTTGAGTACCGAAAGTTTGATGCGGTTTATTCAATCGATGAAAATTACTGGAAAGGAACTACCTATCTGCAACTGAACATTCGCGATGTGCGGTTTAAGGATTAAACCCCTCCACCACCAAAACCATTTCGCCTTTCAGATTCCTGGATTCTGAAATTTTATGTAATTCAATTAAAGTTCCGCGCAGTGTTTCCTCAAATTTTTTGGTAATTTCCCTTGATAAGCTCGCTGTTCTATCTGAACCAAATGATTCTGCCAAATCTTTCAAAGTCCGAGTGATTTTATGTGGAGATTCATAAAAAATCATCGTTCTTCTTTCTTCTTTCAGTTCGTCCAATTTGGTTTTTCTTCCTTTTTTAACAGGTAAAAATCCAACAAAAATAAACTCATTCGAAATCAAACCCGAAACCGTCAAAGCCGGAACAAATGCTGTTGCGCCGGGCAAAGCGATAACTTCAATTCCGTTATCTACACAAGCTTTAGCTAAAAGATATCCCGGATCGGAAATTCCCGGTGAACCGGCGTCTGTAATCAGAGAAAATGTTTTTCCGTCTTGCAGTTGTTTGATGATTTCATCGGTAACCTTATGTTCGTTATGCGCATGATAACTCCGCATCGGTGTGGGAATCTCATAATGTTTCAAAAGAATTCCACTGTTGCGCGTATCTTCCGCCAAAATCAAATCAGATTCATTTAAAGTTTCGATGGCTCTGAAAGTCATATCCTTCAGATTTCCAATCGGAGTAGGTACCAAATAAAGTATTCCGGACATTTAGCAAAATTAGTTTGAAATTTTTACTTCGAATCAATTCACGGAGGAATATATTGAACATAGTATTCTGTCATCTCAAGCAGAATTGGTTTTATGTAGGGTCGAGCGGAGTCGGAGCCTACCTTCTCAACTTCGCTCGAGGCAACAACCTTCCCTCGTTAATGGAAAATCGACATTCCGTTTTTCAAATATTGAAATTCAATCATAATAATTTCTAAATTAGCTCATTAAATATCCGACACACATGAGACATTTCTACTTCGGGATTCTGCTGACTTTGTTTTTGGCAAATTCAAATTTCATACATGCTCAGGAAATTCTTCCAAAAGGCTTAACCCCTCAGGAAGAAAGCATCATTTCAAGTTATCAGTTTACAGGGACACAAATGACTCCTGCTCCCGAATTGCCTGTACGGACTGCCGCTCAATGGGAAGAAGTCGAATACCTGCTGATCAGATGGACACCTGAATTTCAAAATATCCAAAGACAAATCGTAGAAGCGGCCATTTTGGAATGCAAAGTTTTGATTGCTACGCAAAATCAAGCTTCAGTCCAAAACTATCTGACCACCAACGGAATAGATTTAACCAATGTAGAATTCCTGAACGCGCCTTCCAACAGCATTTGGATAAGGGATTATGCTGCAAATACGGTTTATACGAACGATGTGGGTGAATTGGCTTTGGTGGATTGGATTTACAACCGTCCTCGGCCATTGGACAATACATTGCCATCTGCCCATGCGAATTATTTCGATTTACCGATTTATATCACAGATACCGCTCCCAATGATTTAGTCAATACAGGCGGCAATTTCATGTCGGATGGAATGGGAAACGCGTTCGCATCCAAATTGGTTTTGAATGAAAATGCTGCCGGAAACCCCTATGGAGTAAGTGTGAAATCGGAAGAACAGATTGACCAGATTGTACACGATTACATGGGAATTAATTCTTACCGGAAAATGGAAGTCCTTCCTTATGATGGAATTCACCATATTGATATGCACATGAAACTTCTCGATGAAGAAACCATTTTGGTAAGTAAATATCCCGATGGCGTTGCCGACGGCCCGCAGATCGAAGAAAACATAGAATACGTTACCAATACTTTCCAGACACCCTTCGGGAACCAATATGAAATCAAATGGATTCCCGCTCCGCCGAGTTCCACCGGACAATTTCCGGATACCGGTGGTGCTTACCGGACTTATACAAATGCTTTGATCCTCAACAAATCGGTTTTGGTTCCGACCTATCGTCCTGAAGTGGATACGGAAGCATTGCAAATTTGGGAAGAAGCCATGCCGGGTTACAGAATCGTCGGAATTGACGTTGACAATACAGGCGAAAATCTGATTTCGTTAAGCGGAGCACTGCACTGTATCACGCATACCATAGGTGTGGCAGATCCACTTTGGATCGTCCATGAAAAAATCAGGGAAGTGTCCACGATTTCCAATATTCCTGTTGAAGCACAGATCAAACACATTTCGGGAATTGAAGAAGCTAAAGTTTTCTGGAAAGAAGATGATGAAAGTTCATTTCACGAAGCTACAATGACCAATGCTTCCGGTGATATATGGACAACGAATCTGACCATTCCAGCTGATGCGGAAAAAATCAATTATTATATCTGGGCGGAAGCCAATTCCGGAAAATCCATTGCACGACCCATGCCAGCTCCGGAAGGGTATTGGACGTTTAACGTATTGCACCTTTCAACGGAAGAACTTGCCGCTCATAACATTCTCGGGCCTTATCCGAATCCTGCAAAAGATAAAGCTCATTTCAACCTGAAAAATATTTCGGGAAAAGTAAATGTATCAATCCACAATGTTTTGGGACAGAATTTATTCAACCAAAAAATAGACAACGGAAACGGAACGTTGACCTTAAACTTAAATCCAAGCTGGAAAGGGATTTACTTAGTTACTTTTGAAGGAGAATTTGGAAAAGTAACGAGGAAGTTAATCATTCAATGATGATCCGAGAATGGTTTTATATTCGTCATCGCGAGGAACGAAGCGATCCGCACAAAAGATTACTTCGTTATTCGTTCCTCATTCCTCGCGATGACGTCTTCTACAACTTTGACAAAGTTTAGAACTTTGTCAAAGTTAGCCTCAGTAATTATAGGTTTTTTAGAAAATTTCTTTACAAAAAAGGTTAAGAAGAGTGAATAAAAATTCCTTGATTTGAAATACAGTATCATTTAATCTTCTCCGAAAGCTCCAACATTCTATTAATTGACTGCAATGCTTTCACACGCAATTCTTCCTCGATTTGAATTTCAGGCAATTCATATTTCATACAGAGATAAAGCTTCTCCATCGTATTTCGTTTCATATAAAAACATTCGCTGCAGTTACAGTTTTCGTCCTGAGTCAGGGCAGGAATCAGTTTTTTATGAGGAGCCAGTTTCCGCATTTCATGGATGATTCCCTCTTCGGTCGCGATGATGAATTCCTGCGCTTTATCTTCCTGGACATAATCCAATAACCGTGAAGTCGAACCTATGAAATCCGCCACCCGCAAAACGGGTTCTTCCGATTCCGGATGAGCGATCAGTTTGGCATTGGGATTCTCTGCCATTTGCTGCGCAATCCTTTCCAAAGAAAATGCTTCATGCACCATGCAGGCGCCATCCCACAAAACCATATTTCGTCCGGTTACCTGGTTCAGATAACGTCCTAAATTCTTATCGGGTGCAAAAATAATTTTCTGCTCAGGGGGTAACGAGTTGATGATATATTCCGCATTGGAAGAAGTAACGATGATATCGCTTTCCGCTTTTACACCGGCATCACAGTTAATATAGCTCACTACAATCGCACCTGGATGCTGTTCACGTAATTCCCGTAAACCTTCCCCGGAACAGGAGTCTGCCAAAGAACAACCTGCCAGTAAATCCGGCAGAACCACTTTTTTGTTCGGATTCAGGATTTTTGCCGCTTCCGCCATAAAATGAACACCACAAAAAACGATCATATCGGCATCGGTGTTGGCTGCCGCACGTGCCAGCTGCAAGCTGTCACCTAAAAAATCCGAAATGTCCTGAATGTCCCCGGTCTGATAATAATGCGCCAGGATAATTGCATTTTTCTCCTTGCGCATTCGGTTGATCTCAGCAATCAGATCGATCCCTTTCGGGATTTCCATATTGAGATATCCTTTGACAGGAAGTGTTGCCGTGGCGTTTTCTAATGTCTGCATAATTCAAAATTGGGTTAGTGGTAAGCGTTAGTTAGCAAATTTTATTCCTAAAATCTAATGTTTTATGTCTAAAGTTTAATCAATCCCTAATTTCTTCTTCAAATCTTTATTCAAAGCATCTTTATGGACGGTATAGGCAATTGATTTCATTCTGAAATAAGAAACTGACATGTAAACGTGTCCACCATTTCCCAAATCTTTGGTCCCCCATGAATTTTTCACATCATAATACTGATTCCCGATTTGGTCTTTCAACATTCCTGTAATGTGCATCAAATGATCGTCTACAGTTGAATAATTTTCAAATGCTTTTTGGCGTTCTTCAGGTGTTACCCATTTTTCGGGAAGTAAAACTTTGAAATAGTCTTTTTGCTCACCTTCACTTGGCCAGATGGCCATTCCGCTCTGTGCAGAAAATGTTTTCTCAGTTACATCAACATCCAAAGCGACCGTAAAGCCTTTTGCCAAAGCTTCATTCAACACTCCAACGTATTCATCCAAAGGAAGATTATAATACGAACCGTTCGAAAAATTATCGGGAATCTCCAATATAAATTTTGAATATGTCGGGTGATGCGTAAACGAAGTCAGCGTTACATAGTCTTCCGGATGGATGGCTAATTCCTGCGCAAATAAAACAGGCGTAAAGGTTTCTCCTCCAAACTTAAAATTATAAGGGACTTCACCCATATTTTCATCCAATTTTTTATTGAACGTGTCCATCCAACCCGATTTTAAATAGACGTTTGGATTTGCCACTATTGAATCTAACTGGGCCGAAAGACTTTTCACGAGTTCAGAGTGGTCAAAACCCGAAAGGTTTTCCGGTGTAATTCCGGGATAAGCTTCAATGGGCATGATTCCGTATTTTGCAACGGCATTCATCACGTCATGGCTCAATCCACCTTCACTAAATTGCGCTTTTCCCTGACGATAAACATAATTATAAGCCTTATCCGGATAAGTCATCCGTACTGCGTACATTTCCGAAAGGTCTATGTTTTTTTCCGTAATTCTTTTTACTTCAGACTCTAAAAATGAAGTAGTGGAAAAACTCCAGCAAGTTCCTGTTTTCCCCTGACTAAGTACCGTGCTTGGATTCAAATCAATAATTTTGTCAAACTTATATTCTGAATTTTGGCCGACAGCAAATGAAGCAATAAACAAAGCGGCTATCCATATTTTTTTCATGATTAACATTGAATTAAATTTCTATTTTAATGTAAAAGGACTACGAATTTACAAATTATTTAAACCCTGTGAATAAATCATACAAACTGGTTGTTGATTTTAACTTTTGGAATGATGAAATCTTATAACTTTGTGCAAACCTTTCAGAAATGCAGCAACGCGAAGATTTTTTACTCAAAGCTTACGAACTCGGAATCATTAAATTTGGAAATTTCACCCTCAAAAGTGGTATAGAATCCCCTTTTTATGTCGATTTACGCCCATTGGCATCGAGTCCGCAACTCCTAAAAACACTGGCAAATAATTTATTGGAATTGGTAGAAAGCGCTCCTTTTGATTTGATTTGCGGTGTTCCGTATGCCGCTCTCCCGATGGGAACAACGATGAGCCTGGCGAGCGGTGTTCCGTTGATCATCAAGCGAAAAGAAAACAAAGGATATGGAACGAAGCGTATGGTGGAAGGAGTTTACCATGACGGACAAAATTGTTTGCTGGTTGAAGATGTAATCACCAGCGGGCAAAGCTTACTGGAGACCATAGATGAAATTGAGCGTGAAGGGCTGAAAGTTACCGATTTGGTAGTCGTTTTGGACAGGGAACAGGGTGGAATCGATAAATTGAAACAAAAAGGATACAACGTTCATACATTGTTTACCATTAATCAGGTCATCGATATTCTGCACCGTTACCATCGTTTGAGTGACGCGGATATGGCCCGGATTAAAAACTTCCTTAACAACCCTCCGGCACCGCCACAGATGAAAAGAATCCCGCTTGAACGTAAGAAAATTCAGCATCCGGTAGGCAAAAAATTAGTTGAATTCGCTTTGAAAAAGCAATCAAATCTGATTGCTTCAGCGGATGTAATTACTTCAAATGAGCTTCTGAAACTGGCTGAAGAAGTAGGGGAACATATTGTCGCATTGAAGCTTCATACCGATATCATCAAAGATTTCAGTTTTGATTTGATTGACAAATTGAAGCAAATTGCAAAAGAAAGAGAATTTCTCCTATTTGAAGACCGCAAGTTTGCCGATATAGGAAATACCCAGGAATTGCAATTCAAAGAAGGAATTTACCGAATTGCCGATTGGGCAGATATGGTTACGGCTCACGCGATTGCCGGTGAAGAAAGCCTGAAAGTTTTTGAACACGTGGGTGTGGTAGCTATCGTGGAAATGTCTTCCAAGGGAACTTTGACCGATGATTACTATATAACCAAAGCGCTCAATGCTGCCGAAAATTCTTCTAATGTTATCGGAGCCGTTGCGCAAAGACAGATTTCAGATGATTTATTATTGTTTACTCCCGGTGTAAATCTCAGTAGTAAGGGTGACAGCAAAGGTCAGCAATACAATACACCTGAACGGGTATTCAAGGCTTATCACACCGATTTTATGATTGTCGGCCGTGGAATTTATCAGTCCGCAAATCCAAAGGAGTCCGCAATTGAGTACCAAACTGCCGGATGGAATGCTTACCTGGAAAGTTTAGATTAAATTTTGAAAGAACGTTTCAAAATAAAGTCTCTGATTGAATTATACGATTATCTCCCCGAGGGGGAGTTACTCTTAGTTGATGTCCTGCGGCAGATTGCGATAGATTCATTAAATGGCTATGGAAAAGAAAAAATTTCTTACAACGTACCTTTTTTCCATGGAAACAAATCCATTTGCCTGATTTGGCCGGCTTCTGTTCCCCGGGGCGGAATCAAAAGCGGAGTGATGTTTAGTTTCTGGTACGGAAACCGATTAAAAGATGTAGATAATTATTTAACTCACGGCACAAATAAACAGATATTCTATAAAATTTATCATTCTGTAGACGAAATTGATGAAATAGCTTTAAGAAAATTAATGCAGGAGGCAATTGAATTGGATAAGAGCTTTAAAAACAAGTAAAACTATTTTCCTGATTTCCAGTCGTTATATTTTTCGACAACTTCCAGAATATCATCGTGCTTGTAGTCTTTATCTTTAATTTTTTTGCTTAATTCAGGGTAATCTTTGAAATATTCGGCAGCATTTTTTCGAAATATATTATTCTTGTTTACCTGAGTGTTGAACGTCCAGGAAACCACAGTAGCGACGTCTTCATTAGGTCGTTTGCAATACCAAAAAGTATCGCTTACATCGACATTGCCATATCCACCACCCCCTTGCTTTACGGTCATGGAAGATGAAGAATAAACCCTATACAAGGTAATAGTAGGCAAATCCAATATTTTTTCTGCCTTAATGCCGTCAATCGCTTTTTTATTATTGGCATTTTTATATCCTTTGATAGTAACCATTTGTCCCGGCGCGGATTTTTGTGCATTTAAGGTACCACTCAAAGAGATAAAGCAAAAAACAAATAACAAATAACAATAGGTTTTCATGTTTTAAAGTTTTAATTGAATTTTTAAATTTAATCAAATAATCCTAAAAATCAAATGCAAAGTCTAACTTTGTAAAATGGAGAAAATCATTTTGGGAATCGATCCCGGAACGACTGTGATGGGATTTGGTTTGATAAAAATCGAAAAGAAAAAGATGTATTTCCTTTTGCTCGATGAACTTTTGCTTCATAAATATGACAGCCATGAACTCAAGCTCAAAAAGATTTTTGAAAAAACACTTTCAATTATAGATACTTACCATCCGGACGAATTGGCAATTGAAGCTCCTTTCTATGGGAAAAATGTGCAATCCATGTTGAAACTGGGCCGAGCACAGGGAGTTGCGATGGCTGCCGGTTTGTACCGAGAAATACCGATTACCGAATATTCGCCAAAAAAAATAAAACAATCTATCACCGGTAATGGTAATGCCTCTAAAGAACAGGTTGCCGGAATGTTGAAAAACCTGCTGGAATTGAAAGAATTACCCAAACGCCTGGATTCTACGGATGGACTTGCCGCAGCGGTTTGCCATTTTTTCAACATGGGCAATGAAGCGCAGCCTAAATCTTACACCGGCTGGGGCGCATTTATCAAAGAAAATCCGGACAAATTCATCGGGTGAATCAGGAAAAAAAATTATCTTAAAGACCACTTACCATGACCAATTCAATAATATCCATTTTTAGGATGGAGTTCAACATAAAGTCATTAGTAACATTATTCCCTGAATTGACCGCATTTCCGATTGAAAGAAGTGAAGTAGCCTCAGAGCCTCCTCCATCGGTTAGGGAAAGCCTTCTGCACGCAACACTAAATGTATAGTCCCCAGAAGGGATATTGTCAACAGTATAGTTTAAAGTAAAGATTGATTGTGCCTTATTTTCAATAGGTTTATTAATCGTGTTATTAATTTGGTCTCCCCGTATAGCCACTAAACTTGCAGACGAAAGAGGAGAAGACGTCTCCCGCTTAAAAAGCCCGCATATGAAACGTATATTTCCAGGAACTTGATTTCCGTTTCCGGCTGCATTCATCCTGGATTCTACACCCGTTTGGAAAATAACAGATATTTTATTGTCATTTGAATTTATGGTAATGTCTGTATCTAATCCCGGAATTCTTTTCCAGTTTTTATCAGTAATGATTTCTCCAACCGAACTCAATACAGGGTCATAGGAATTATAGTTTACCATATCGTTCATCGTGGAAACTGGGCTATCACCATAAACCTCTACGTCATCCAGCACATTTGGATTACCATTATAGTTGACCCCTTCAAATGCGATTTGATATGTGGAAGATGGGTTAGGAAGCGCTAAATTATTCACCTGAGACCAGCTACTGATATTATTACTATAATCACTTCCGATTTGTACCCATGGACTGCTTGGGCTTGTTCTGTAAAAAACTCTTAACCTGTTTTGATAGTTAAAAATAAATAGTTCCGTTCTTTGTTGTTGACCATACCAAAACCTTACTCGAGGATTGGTGACATTTGACAGATCCATCACAGGGCTGACTAATTTTGTTCTTGGTGTATTACTACCACTTTGCCGGATAAACCGCGCATTGAGAGTACCTCCATGAGCCGTAGTTATATTACCTTCTCCTGCTCCTGTAGCAAAGCTCCATGATACATTGCCTGCTTCCTGGATTTGAGCCCAGCAATTACGTGTGGAGCTATTGGATTCAAAAGTTTCAGCAAAAGGAAAAGATTTTATTGTACAGCCATAAATGCTTCCATAATAGTCGATTCCTAACTGGTCACTTTTCGCATAGGTGTTAACGAGTTGGTACTGTCCTTCTTCCAAGAAGGGAACGTTGACTGGCTTCCATTCAGGTTCTTCTATATTTCCTTTTGAAAAATAAATTTCTCCCGGCTGTCCCGGATTCCCATCTACCTGAAACTCTTGCCTAAACTGGACACTTCCATTAACATCGAGTGCAGTTTGTGGGAATTCTGTATTGATTCCTACCTGCGCATATAATAATTTACAACTTAATAGCAGTATAAAGAATGAGTGTTTTCTAGAAGTGTCTAAAAAAATTTTGAATAAGTAATTCTGAAATACAAAATAATCATGCTTTTTCATCTTCAAATTTTTAGGTGATTCTTGTCTTCCAAAGATGAAAAAAGAAGGCTTTTAGGGCAAAAAAAAACGGTTCCGATTTCGGGAAAAACGGTTCCGATTTCGGGAAAAAAGTTGCAATTTCAGGCAACATTAAACATTTAGTATCTTTTTTCTTAGGAGTAAAAACAAAAAGCGGAGCAATTGCTCCGCTTTTTGTTTCAGTCAAATAAGATATTTATTGCCAAGTTTCAAGCACAAAGACATTAAGTGTAGATTGCGCCATACCTTGATTTAAAAAAGTAGTATTTAAAGCCTTACCAACAGCAAAGGTAGTCTGTACGTTTCTTCCCCGGCAAGCAACACGAACTTCATAAATAGTTCCTCCTGCCCCACCCGGATTAGGTAAATTTTCCAATGTTACATTCATGTTTATAATTTTATTACTACCGGCAGCTCCACGTACCGCATCGGTTCTTACCCCCTTTAGCTTAAAACCATCGGGACTATCTTTTATTCTCATAAACAATCCACATGCAAAACTTGCGGAAGAAGAAGACCCGTTTCCGGTAATTTGCCCAGTAGTCTGAAATATAAAATTTGCCTTACTTCCAGATTTATAAATGGGAAATTCATTATTCAAACCAGTTAAAACTTTCCAATTGGCATCAATCAGATCATCCATATTATATGGGTCGGAATCTACTGTTGCAATATCCTGACCTGTTGTATCATAATAAGTATTCATATAGGTCATAGTAAAACTTTCCCCGAATCCCGCTGGAATTTGTAATTTTTTCCATTCGGGAGAGCTGCTTTCACCCCCAGAAACTATAGAAGCTTTATCTTCTCCATCATCTCCCTGTTGACTTAAATCTATACCTCCCAAATAAATACGGTCGGTTACGTTTACGTTCCCATTTATGTCCAATCCTACTTCCGGACGAGGGTTGTCTGTATTTATTCCTACCTGAGCTATTGTGTGGATGGAGAATAATAGAATTAAGGGTGTATATAAAATATTTTGTGGTTTCATAATTTTAAATTTTTTTAATCATATATATCGTGAGTCCTATCTTCTTCCGGCATTTCATAAACCTCCACTTTTAAAGAAGTCTTAGCCACAAAGTTATTGATGTTTGTCTCAACAGCCCTTCCTAAACCTACATTGGTAACCGACCCATAAGTTGCGGTACGTTTACAAGCGACTTCTACATAATAAGTGGCTTTAGGGTTGTTTACGGGAACCGTTAGTCCGCTCGCCAAGGCAATTTGAGTATATGTGATAAAGGGATTTCCAGCCGCACCATACGAGCGTTGTAGTGTTAATTTCCGGATTCCCCGTAAAGTACGGGTTGCCTGTGTTCCTCCACCTACAAATATTCCACAAACAAAATCTACCCCCTCATCGGTATCTGCGGTAGCATCTAAATGCGCAACTGCTTCAAAAGTAATATATACCTGATTTTCATTACTGAATACATCAAAAGTTTGGGTCAATCCTCCAGTGGTGTTATTTGCTGTAGCACCAATCGTAGCGAAATTGGCAAACATTGTGTTATTTCTAGCGACCCCCAGCTCATAAGGGCCGTTATTACCTGTGGTATTATTTATTAGAGTTCCTTCATTATTAGTAATTCCATCGTTTGTAAAATCCGTAAAAGAATTATTGTAGATGAGATAATAGAAATTCTCTTGTATGGTAGGAATATTAAGTGTACGCCAGCGAGGGGGTTTACCGGGTCCGTCAGAAACTAACACTTGGTCCGGCTTTCCAGGATTGCCTAGTGTATTGTCATCTCCTCCCGCGTATATCTTATCTCTTACTGTAATACTTCCAGTGACCTCTAATGCGACATTTGGGGAAACAGCGTCATTATTCCCTATTTTTATTTGGGCACTTGTTTGGAGTGTCAGTAGAATAATTGTAATTATAAATAAATTATTTTTCATGCGTATATATTTAAGGTGAGGTTGTTATAGTTACTAATTCAATAATATCCATCTTGAGAATGGAATTTAACATAAAGTCATTGGTGACCACATTTCCGGAATTAATGGCATTGCCTATAGATAGAAAAGAAGAGGCTTGCGCCCCTCCTCCATCTGTTAGAGACAGCCTACGGCAGGCAAGACTAAATGTATAATCGCCAGGAGGTGTATTATCAACCGTATATGTCAGTGTAAATATCGATTGAGTTTTATTTTCGATAGCTTTGCTAATGGTATTATTAATCTGATCTCCCCGAATAGCCACCAGAGATGACGTGGACAAAGATTGAGAAGAGAGTCTTCTAAACAGTCCGCAAACAAAACGGATATTTCCCCCAATTTGATTTCCTGTTCCTGTGGCATTCATTCTTGATTCTACTCCTGTCTGGAAGATGACAGAAATCTTATTGTCTGCCGCATTAATTGTTATAGGCAAATCCAATCCGGGTATCCTGACCCAGTTTTTTGAGATAATGGTTTCGCCTAATGTACTTAATGTAGAATTATAACCACTTGTGGCAGCTGTATAGATTTGAATATCATCCAAAATATTCCCGATGCCTGTTCCTCGCTGTAGTGCGTCAAAGGCTATTTGGTAGTGGCTTCTTCCGGCTGAATTGGTCAATGTCACACCTGTTACTTGTGTCCAGGAATTTTGATGCGTTTGATATTCTGATGTTAATGATGCCCAATTGGTCCAAGTAGTGCCTCCGTTAGTACTGTAACGGTAATAGACTTGAAGATAATTTCGGTTGTTATTATTGGTTCCATTTCGTGGTTGTCCGTACCAAAAACTAAGTGTTAAATTACTGCCATAATCCGAAAAGTCAAGAACTGGGCTTACTAGTTTGGTGCTGTTAGAGCTATCGTTGGCTCCTTTGAAAGTTGCTGAATAACTCCCTGAGCGGGGGCTTGTTATGGAACTGGATAAACCGGTAGCAGAAAGATTCCAGTTCACCGACCCGTTTTCATGCTCTTGTGTCCACCCGCTTTTGTTCGGGCTGTTGGCTTCAAAAGTTTCTTCAAAAACTCTGGCTGTGTTGCCTACCCAATCGATTCCCAATTGATCGCTTTTTGCATAAGTATTTACCAGCTGGTATTGTCCATCCTCTAAAAATGGGACATTGACTTCTTTCCATTCAGGCTCTATGTTTCCTTTTGAAAAATAAATCTCTCCTGGGGCTCCGGGATTTGAATCTACCTGAAGTTCCTGCCTAAGCTGAATACTTCCATTAACGTCTAATGCTGTTTGGGGGGTTTCGGTATTTATACCTACCTGTGCAAGCGTGAAACTCAGGTACAGAGTACACGCAAAGCTTAGTAAAAGCTTCTTCATTATATTATTTAGTTTAGTTTAGTTTACTTAAGAAAAATTCTAAATTTTTATTAAAAAAACAATTTAGAGAATCTTCTTAAGATTGCAAATATATATATATTTTCTTTTATTTTCAATATAATTGGCCCTTCAAATTTGTTATTCAATCATAATTTTGTATCTCTTTTTCTATATAGACAGATAAAAATCATTTCCTATTTCAAATGTCCTATACAGCCTGATGCTTTCTACATGTTCGCCCTTGAAATTCAATAAGAGAAAGGTTTTCCCGAGAAAAATATTTTTCCTTACAGGGTACGCCCACTCGTCCAGGTCATAATAGTTATCTTCTACACCAAATAATTCGCGTATCTCACTTTTTGTTTTACCGAGCAATAATTTTTTTCTGATCAGGGAACGGACGATTTTTCTCCTGTAGGCCATCAGTTCTTTCCATAAATCACTTCTGAATTCTATTTCTTTTATCATCGTTTATTAAATAAGGTTGAATTAGAGAACTCTTCAAAAAAGTATTAATCTTAGTTTTTTACATAAATTTAAAAACCCCTTTCTCTTTGTTAAGGATTAAAGGGGTTTTATAACTTTACTCATAGGCTGATTAAGATACAACAAATTTATCTTTTAAAAACCTGTTAAACAATTCTTTGGCTTTCCGTTTTCGGGAATATGAAAAACACGAAGGTGTAAATTTCTGTAAATCAACGAATTGTAAAATGGGAATTTAGAGGCCCGGATATTAAAAATATCATTTTATAACCCCGTTAACCGGATTGGTTTCTTTCTTCGGCTAACAGAGAAAGGAAAACAGTAGGTGAAACGCCTGTTATATTTTTGAATGTGGTCGTGAATTTGCTATGTGAGGAAAAACCACATTCATCTGCCAGATAACTGATTTTATAGTTGGCATAAATGGGTTCATCATGAATTTTGTTTATGATGTAATTTATCTTGAGCTTGTTTATGTAAGTATTGAAGTCGGTTTTCTTATGCTTTTTAATGATGTGTGATAGGTATTTGGTATTGGTTTCCAGTTCCACGGCAAGCATAGCCAGAGTAAATCCTTTTTCCAGATATTTGGTCGAATTCTCAAAATTCCCTAATTTTTCTACTATTTTATATTCCGTTTCTACAGGAAGCATTTCTTTCAACATGCTCCCCTGAGAGATTTCCGGTACTTCATTCTTTATCTTTTTATCGGGCCTTTGCTTTAGTTCATTTATAATTTGCTTAAAATATGTAATGTCTTTTTTTCTTTTCCATCTCACATAAAAATAGAAACAAAAAGCCACAATGATCAACACCAAACTAATTACGGATATGGTATAAAGATTAAAAATCGCTGACTTTTCTCGGGACCTTAATTCTTTAACGACCTGGTTAACGGATTTCATGTTCGACTGCTCGACCGAGTCCCTGAGCCCTATATACTTTTCATTGAATTTGACATAGTTTTCCTGGTCTTTTGTGATTTTATAATAATTTGTAAGTGCTTGGTAAACTTCATCTTTCAACGCTAAAAATTGAGATGTTTCGGCAATGTCAAGCGCCCGGATATAGTATTCTATTGCTTTTTCATATTTATTCTTTGTGAGAAAAACATTACCCATCCCATTATAAATAAACCCTTCCAAAGCACTTTCTGCACCGGATTGTTTAAGAAATTCAAGCCCATCTTCATAGGAAGAAAGCGCCTTGTCATATTGGTTCAGAAAGACATAATTTTTTGCCAGCAGCTCCTTATTGGTTGCCAGATGGAATTTCCTTTCTTTATAGGTCGGAAGTTTTTCAAAAAAGGCTTCCCCTCGTTGAAGTATATTTATGGCTTCTTCATAATTTTTATTATCCATTTCATAATAAGCCATTTCCTGATGCAGATTTCCCTGAAACTTTAACGATTTCTCCGGGTCACTTATTTTTTGACTAGCCCTTAATGCCTTTTCTAAATAAACTTTTCCCTGTACAGGCAGCCTGGCGTCTCTGTAAATCGTAGAAATCAGTCCGCATACTCTTGCTTCCAAGTCATACAAACGAGATTTTTCCGCTATGCTGTCAGCTCTTTTTGCGTGTGAGAGCGCCTCATTTGTCATTCCCGTTTTGCGAAGCAATCCGGCAGACAACATAGAAGCTCTTGCCTTTTGTTCTGCTGTGTTAGAAGTTTTATAAAGTGAATCTGCAATGTTTATCGCCCAAACCATACGTATGCTTTCTAAAGAAGCTATATTGTAAATGCTGTCAAATTTACTCTGCTGAGCATAAAATGGCTGTGAAAGCAAAACCAATATTGTAATACATAAAAATTTATTCATACTCTATCCTTAATTATTTTTAATAAAGAGTAGGCGTTTAACTGACTATGAAAATTGAAGGTTGTGAAAGTTTGCTTAGCTTAGTTTCAGCCAAAAATAAAAAAATTCTTTCGGGGAGCAGTTACATTTTCAGATTTTTGTATGTTTACTTCAAAAGAAATAGAATGCGAAAGGTCTTGTTTTTATGTTTTCTTCAGTTAGCTTCCATATGTTTATTTGCGCAAAGGCTTGGCTATTGGCAACAAGGAGTGGATTATAAAATGGAAATAGATGTAGATGAGCAAAAATTCAGGTACGATGGGAAAATGAATCTGAACTACAGCAACAATTCACCCGAAACACTTAGTAAAGTTTATTTTCATCTTTATTACAATGCTTTTCAGCCGGGCAGTGCAATGGATCATCGCCTGGTAAACATAGCCGACCCTGACGGAAGAATGGTAGTCAATATCGGAACTAAAGAAAATCCGAAATATGAAAGCAGAATTGCGCAGTTAAAACCGGAGGATATTGGCTTTCAAAAAATAAAATCCATCAGACAAAACGGTAAAAATCTGAAATTTAAAATTTCAGGAACCATCCTTGAAGTTGAATTGCAGGAATCCCTCAATCCAAATTCCAGTACTGTTTTTGAAATGGAGTGGCAGGCGCAAGTACCACAAATTATACGCAGAGGAGGTAAAAACACCAGAGAAGGCGTGGACTTTTCCATGACACAGTGGTACCCAAAAATGGCTCACTTTGATGAGTTCGGATGGCATCTTGACGAATACATAGGAAGAGAATTCATAGCTCCGTTTGGGAATTTTGATGTTAAAATAAAAATCCAGAAAGATTACGTAATTGGTGCTTCAGGCATTTTGAAAAACCCAAATGAGGTAAAAGGATATATATCCGATTCAAAAGTTAAATCGGAAAAAAACAAAACCACTTGGCATTTTGTCGCGGAAAACATCCATGATTTTGCTTGGGCGGCGGACAAAGATTTTGTAGTGGACAAAAAGAATGTCCCCAGTGGCCCTGAAGTATTTTTTGTCTATCAGCCCGGAGAAAAAACCACCGCAAACTGGGATAAAACGCAACAACCTACGATTGAATTTTTTGAATATATGAGTAAAAATTTCGGAAAATATCCATGGAAAACATACACAATTGTCCAGGGAGGAGACGGTGGCATGGAATACGGAACCGTAACGCTTATCACGGGAGAAAGAAGTTTTGAAAGTTTGACCGGTGTTATATTTCACGAAGTGGCACATTCCTGGTTCCAGCATCTCTTCGGCCTCAATGAGACCGTTGATGAGTGGATGGATGAAGGTTTTGCTTCTTACGCAGAAAATCTTGCCTATCTTCATATTTTCGACAAGAAAATTGACGGGAATCCTAATCTTGATGCGTATGGCGGTTATTTTGATTTGGCAAAATCGGGAATTGAAGAGCCTATGAGCTTGCTGGCGGATTATTATAATTACAACTACGCCTATGGCGTAGAAGCTTACAGCAAAGGGCAAGTTTACCTGATTCAGTTGGGCTACATCATTGGAGAAGAAAGCCTGAAAAAAACTTTTACTGAATTTTACAATCAATGGAAATTCAAACATCCCACTCCCAATGATTTCAAAAGGGTTGCGGAAAAGATTTCGGGAATTAACCTGAAATGGTACCAGAACTTATTTGTCAATACCACTCGTGTTGTAGACTATTCCGTAAAAAATATTACGGATTCTTCCATCGAATTGGAAAATTTAAGCAATTTCCCGATGCCGGTTGATTTGTACGTGGAATACACTGATGGCTCCAAGGAATTATTTTATATCCCAAACCTGGAAATGAGAGCGGAAAAGCCTGCCGAAAATTTTGAGATATACAAAAACACAAAACGAACAGTGCTGGAACCATGGAAATGGACAAATCCGGGCTATTCAGTCAAAACAGATAAAAAAGTCAGCCGGGCAATCATCGATCCGACACTGCGCTTGGCAGACATCGAATACTCAAACAATATTTATCCTCGATAATATATGTTGTTAACCGTAAACATAGGAAATTCAAATATGCGTTTTGGGGTGTTTCAACCTTACGGAGAGATTATTTCCTGGACAATTAACTCCAAACCGTACAGAACAGAAGACGAGTGTTTCGCAAAGTTCAGTGCGATGTATGAACCTTTCGGATTGCAGAAGGAAGACATTACTGCAATTGTTGTCGGTTCTGTAGTTCCCGCTTTAACTACCCCTGTTTTTAATTCCCTGAACAAAATCCATCATATAAAACCTGTTGTAGTTGACAGAGATTCCAAGTCCAAAATCCAACATACGTCTAAACAAATGGGTACTGATTTATTTGCAAACGCGGTTGCCGCACATGAATTCTATGAAGGAAAAAAAATTATTGTGGACTTTGGGACTGCCCTTACTTTTACGGGTATTGACGAATCGGGAAAAACAATGGGCGTCGCAATTGCACCGGGCGTGAAAACCGCCCTGAAATCCCTTACCGGTGAAACCGCTCAGCTTCCTGAAATTGAAATAAAAGAACCCGAAAGGGTTTTGGGATTCGATACGGCAAGCTGTATGCAAAGTGGCATGGTATATGGCTTTTTAGGTATGGTAGAGGGGATGATTGACAGGATAAATAATGAAGTGAATGAGGAATGTTTTGTTATCGCCACAGGGGGTATGAGCTATACTTATGCGCCGCTTTCAAAAAAAATTCATATGCAGGACGCGCTACACACGATTAAAGGTTTGGCCGCTCTTTACGATTTGAACAAATAAAAATTCCCCTGATTGCTCAGGGGAATTCTTAGAAAATAAAATTTAGAGATTAAATCTTCTCAAAGGTAAGAAAATCAATGCTTCCGTCGCCACCGCTCACATGTTTCAATTCTATCTTTGAAGGGGTTTTACTTTGAATACGCCAGTCTTCGCTTATTTCCTCAAAAGGGCCATCATTTGCAGGAAAAATGATAATAAGTTTATTGTTGCTGTCATCATTTCCGATTGACCAGGTTCCTGTTTGGGTAGTGCTTCCGTTTACAGCAACCAGACTGTGGTCTGTGTTAAACGTAAATACATAGCCTGAAAAGTGATGTGTCTGGTCGGAATTATCTTCTTGGAAAAGCGTAACTCTCCACGAACCTTCCACAATTGCCTGAGAAGTTCCGTTATTATTATCGTCATCATCACTGCCGAAGCAGGACATCAGGGAAATACTTAGCACCATACCAAGCAAGATCATCAGATAAGTTTTTTTTTTCATAAATGAAATAATGATTTTCTTGCTTAACGCACAACTCAGAATTTTATTTCATTTGTTAAATTGGTACAATACTTGAACGAATCTTAATCTAAATTAATGAAAAATGAAAAATCAAATTTTAATGCTCGCGGTTACAGCTTTTGCTCTTTTCAGCTGTGAAACAAAAAAAGAAGAGGTTGTAACCCAACCACCTGCGGATAGTGTTATAGATGAGCATAATGCTAGAAATTCCCTTGATATTTTAGGAACTTACAAAGGTGTTTTACCTTGTGCAGATTGTGAAGGAATCGAAACAGAAATCACATTACTCAATGACGAAACCTATACCAAAAAAATAAAATACCTGGGTAAAGATAAAAAAGCGTTTGAGGAAATGGGAGACTATACCTGGAAAGAAGATGGTAACACAGTGATTCTTGAAGGAATTAATTCCGAGCCGGTTGAATATTTGGTTACCGAAAATTCATTGATGCAATTAGATATGCAGGGAAATAAAATCACCGGAGATTTAGCCGACAAGTATATATTAAAGAAATAGAAAAACACATTTTGGCACGGAATTTGGTCATCTCTATGTAGATTTAGTAAAATAAATCGTCCTCATGTGTTAATTAAGATAAAAAGCCTGGTTTCCTGATCAGGCTTTTTTTCGTTTATTACATAAATCCTTCTGCTTTTTCAACCATATTTCTTGAACCGCAGAAAAATGGTACTCGTTGATGAAGTTCCGTGGGTTGTATATCCATAATCCTGTTGAATCCATCCGACGCCTTTCCTCCCGCCTGCTCTGCCAAAAATGCCATCGGATTGCACTCGTATAACAACCTTAACTTACCATTTGGGTTTTTTGTTCCCGAAGGATAGATATAAATTCCGCCTTTTATCATATTTCTGTGAAAATCCGCACACAATGAACCGATGTAGCGGGAAGTATAAGGCCTCTCACCCTCCTCTTCTTGACAATATTTGATATAATCCTTAACCCCTTGCGGGAAAAGTGCATAATTTCCCTCATTCACGGAATAGATTTTTCCATCTTCAGGAATTTTCATATTGGGATGTGAGAGATAAAAAGTTCCGATAGACGGATTAAGCGTAAATCCGTTCACACCGTTTCCCGTTGTATAAATCAACATTGTAGAGCTTCCATAAATCACATAACCTGCAGCAACCTGCTGGTTGCCGGGCTGTAAAAAATCTTCCATTTGAACAGGTGTTCCGTCTGGGGTAACTCTTCGGTAAATCGAAAAAATTGTTCCCACAGAAACATTTACATCTATGTTAGAAGATCCGTCCAGGGGATCTATCAAAACTACATATTTGCTTTTTTCGGAGTTATTGCAGTCAATACGTATAAAATCATCATTTTCTTCGGAAGCAATACCACAAACCACTTCACGCTGAGAAAGTGTCTTTATAAATATTTCATTTGCATATACATCAAGTTTTTGCTGTTCCTCTCCCTGAATATTTTCAGCCCCGAAAGCACCCAAAATTTCTGTTAAACCGGCCTGATTTACTTTGTGGTTGACAATTTTCGTCGCCAATTTTATAGAACTAAGCAAACGGGTGAGCTCACCGGAAGAGTATTTAAAATCTTTCTGATTTTCAATAATAAATTCGCCTAATGTTTGTCCGGACTCTGATTTCATTGTAATAAAAATTATTTGCGCACAAATATCGGAAATTTATGGAATAATAGCTTTCGTAAAGCAGGGAACTATTTATATATTTGCCTACTGATGAAAAATCGGTAAAAAATAAATGAAAATATACAAATTTGGGGGGGCATCGGTAAAAGATGCAAATAGCGTAAAAAATCTTGCGGAAGTTTTAAAAACAACCGGTCACAAAAACACTTTTCTGGTAATTTCCGCAATGGGAAAAACCACCAATGCTTTAGAACAAGTTGTCCAGCTCTATTTCGATAAAGCTGATTATGCTGCTAAAGTTTCTGCAATACAAAAGCAACATATAGAAATCGCTGAAGAATTATTTGAGGATGCTGATGAAGTTAAAAACGAAATTCGTCTGTTCTTTGAAGATCTCAATGCTTTTCTAAGAAGAAATAGATCTCCCAATTACGATTTTGTTTATGATCAGGTGGTTTGTTGCGGGGAGTTGATTTCAACTAAGATTGTCAGCTATTACCTTAATTCAATCAATATAAAAAACACATGGTTAGATATTCGGGATTACATCAAAACCGATGACACATACCGCGAAGGAAAAATAAACTGGGAATTGACCAAGGAGAATCTTTCTCATCTGCAGAAAAATGAATTTTATATCACACAAGGATTCTTGGGTTCTGATCCGAATTATTTCACGACCACTTTGGGAAGGGAAGGGTCTGATTATACCGCAGCGATCATTGCTTATTGCCTCGATGCTGAAAGCATGACCATCTGGAAAGATGTACCCGGCGTGCTCAATGCTGATCCTCGTTATTTTAAAGATGCCCGGCTGCTGAATAAGATTTCTTACGAAGAGGCTATTGAACTGGCTTACTACGGCGCTTCTGTCATTCATCCTAAAACAATGCAGCCTTTGCGTAAAAAGCAAATCCCATTTTTTGTAAAATCATTCATCAACCCGAAAGAAGAAGGGACACAGATCCGGAACGGACAATTGCTTGAGCCTTTTATTCCTTGCTACATCGTCAAAAAAGAACAAAATTTACTAACGCTGACCACACTTGATTTTTCATTTATTACCGAAGATAAGATCAGTGAGATTTTCAATCTTTTACATGACCTAAAAATAAAGGTAAATCTTATGCAGAACTCTGCCATTACGCTTTCTCTTTGTTTAGAAGATAAGTACAACCAGCTGGATCTTTTCATAGACCAGATTAGACGTTTATACACGGTCGAATTGGAAAAAAACGTATCTTTATACACGCTGCGGCATTTTGATGAAAAATTATCCTGTACATTTCATGACGGAAAAGAATTGCTTCGACAGATCATTAAAAACACATTACAAATCATAGTGAAAGAATAATGGTT
>CAZKOC010000008.1:0-26720 GCA_964554275.1 uncultured Weeksellaceae bacterium | reverse complement strand
TTGTACAAATTAATGCGCTAATTTATTGATAGAAGTTTGTTAAAGTTTGTTAACGTAAAAATCTTATTGACAGCTTTTAAACCGTTATTCTTCAGGCATTGATTTCCATTTTTTGATAACAGGGATAATTGCAAGAATAAACAGGAACGTTAAAATTAAATTAATGCCCATAATTATTTCTCCATGATCTCTAATCCACTGAACATGAGGATGATTGTTTGGGTTATTGATGTGGTGATAAGGAAATTTCCAATCTAAATAGCTAACATACAAACCAATGCAAATTGGCAGAACTGCAGCAAAAGTCCAAATGCTCCAAATAAAATTTACCCCGGAAACAAGTTTTCTCGAACTTGTATAAATTCCGGAATAAGCGAGCAGCCAAAAAATCAGAATAAAGCTTAAAAACAAAATCATGGCATACACCTCACTCATATTAAATATCAAAACGCCCAGCAGAAAGAAAAGCGAGAAAAATATAAAAAACACAACAATCGCCCCAACAACCGAAATAACCCATGTACGCATAGATGTAAACCGGAAAGTGAAAATCAGCAATGTAATTCCCAATGCGATATACAGGCAAATCAGATATTCATAAGCATCAAATATTGAAGTTTTTGAACGTTTTAGATTTTTGATTGTATTGTTTATATCGTCTTGTGCGATGTAATCTTTTTTAAAGGTTTTTTTATGCGTTTCACTGTACCGGGAAACCGAAGACAATTCATAATCGACAAAATAATAGGGTGGGTTATATACATAATCAATCCAGTTTTTGTCTTTGAAACGGTGTCCGACTTTATATTCATCCGCTAATTTTAAATAGTTGTTTAATAAAAGCAGGATCGAATCTTTCTTTTTATTTTGAAGCAGGTCATATGTTTTCTTTGCATAGAATTCTCCATTTTTTAGAGAATCCGAAGAATATACATCAATGTGGCAATAATTATAAATGCTATTGAGATTGTAGCTAAAATAACTGGTATTGCCTTTTGGATCATAAACTGTTTCCATATCGCTTTCTACAACCATTTCGGCATCGAAATACTGCTCGAATCTGCTTGTATGAAGTTCTTGTGTTTTATAATCTTCCGGTGTTTTCCAGTCTTTCCTTTGCGGGAAATGCTGAATCAATACATTATCGTATTCGGAATTTTTATAAAGCGGATATTGAAGGCTGTCCCTGAATTTTTGATAATTGATGGTATCGTCAGGAGTTAAACCCCAATACCCCCTTTTGTATTCTTTGGAAATAAATAATTTTAAAACTTCATCTTGTGAAACCAAAGAGTCAAAAACAGGAACGTCAACACACCTATTGTTTTGAATATAACTTTTAGGATTGTAATCGTTGTAGTAATATCCGCTTTGTAAGGTAAACGGTGCAACACGATTCACCAAATCAATTTCTCTTTCAATTTCTTCGCTGGTTTTAAGGCTGGAAACTCTCATTTTCAAACCCTGTGTGTAGGAAAAGTATTGGGTAACCGACAAAAGCGTAATGAGAAAAATGATTAAAAATTCTTTATAAATGGAAAGGTTAGATTTAGGGTAGTGTAATTTAAAAGCGTTGTGTTTAAAATATTGATTCATCCATAAAATCAGGATCAGAATGGACAATAAAACCCCGATCCAAACAAACCCCGAATCAAAATACAGTTGAAACAATGAAATGTCATGCAGATTTACCGGTGATAAATAGGACATAAAGCCAATGATAAAAAACAAAATATGCATGCCGGCCAAAGCGGCCAATACCCAAACCAGTCTAGTATTCCAAACCAAAGGATGATTTTCCAGTAAGTACTTATTAAATTTTTTAATCATGGCTAATTAATTTATGAAAAAACGACGGCTTGAATTTGAAATGTCACGGATGTAAGTAACGGGAATGCTTTCTTTGCTCATTACGCTCATCACATCATGGATGGATTTTCCAGAGGAAAAATACAGAACATAGTTTCCGCCGTTAAAATTTATTTTTTCAAGCCCGGCAAGCTGCAATTGCATTTGTAATTGTTCTCTTTCTGCGGTTGAATCTATCTCCAAAATCAAATATTCTTTATTCTCAGCATCAGGTTTGACAGAACTATCATTTACCAGTTTTCCTTTGTCCAAGAAAATAATTTTGTCCGACACTTTTTCTACCTCATATAATTGCTGCGAGCTCAAAACGACTCCAAATGGGCGAAGCAATGAACTGGATAAATAGCGCAAATCCTCCAAAATAATTTGTTGTGCAAGAATGTCCAGATTTGCCAAAGGCTCATCCAGCAGCAGAACTTCCGGCTGTCGAAGAAGCGTTCGGGCCAGCTCAAAGCGCATTTTGTAACCGGATGATAAACGGCTCCAGTTTAAATCCCTATAAAGCCAAAGCCCCATTCTGGCCAACAGTGTTTGTGCGAGGTAAAAATTATCTTCACCCGTAATTCCATATGTGATAAGTGTAAATTGCAGATTGTCCAAGAGCCCGCCACGCAACAGTTCAATTCGTTGCGGGATGTAAACCAATCTCGTTCTTAAATCGTAAGAATTATGATAAGGTTTGGAAAACTGATAGTCTATTTTTCCCGAATCAGGTTTTAGCTCACCACCCAAAGCACGAAGCAAGGTGGTTTTTCCATTTCCGTTTTCACCGACCAAACCTACAATTTCACTTGTATGAACAGAAACATCTAAGGGGCCTAATTTGAACCCGCCCTTTGAATAGGATTTTGAAATTCCCGTTGCCTGTATAATGGTTTTGGGAGAAGCTTCATTCGCAGGAGTTCCCGCATTTTTGATTTTTTGAATCAATTCCTGTGCTTTCTGATTTTCAGATGCAGCATCCGGATTTTGTTTGTATTTCCAATCCGTGAAATCGATGACATCTTTTAAAATGCTTGTTTTTCCTGTATCCAATGCGGAGTCAATCATTCTTCGAAATCCCAAAGAAACATCTCCGTTTTGGTAATGTTGGGCAATTTCTGTGAGCCGGTTGTCAAAAAGGTTCATATTAAAAATATAATTCAATTAAAACTATGAAATATAATAATACAAAACACAGAACGATACGCTTAATTTTAGAGAATCAAAACCCGTATATTTGTTTGAGAGAAATGGAGATGAATGAAAAGGAATAAATTCTTTATACTTTGGGTTTTATTGTTCCTTATGTTCCGGACTTTGGTTTTTTCGCAAACCAGAGAATCCGACAGGCTGTTGCAGCAATCTTTTGAAACAGTCTATTCTAACCCGGACGAGGCGATTAAAGTCGCTCAGCACCTCATAAAGTCGTCAGAAGATTTGAACCAAAAAGCAGACGCATTTCTTTTAAGTGCTCTGGCCCACTATACAAAAGGAGAATACGATCTTTCTTTAACCGATGCTTTTGAGGCAAGAAATCTTTCATCCCGACAAAAGACAGCGGAAACATTTAACAAAAGCACCATTTTATTAGCAGAAATACTCAAGTTCTTACAACTTAACGGAGAGGCAGAAAGGTATTTGTCGGAATTACCGGATAAAAATAAATTGATTTATTACAAGAAATCATTTGATGAAAATAATCAAAGCGGATTATGGGAAGCAGAATACCTGAAAGACTTTGGCGACAGTTATTTCCAGGAAAAGAAAAATGATTCCGCAATTATAATTCTTGAAAAAGCATTAGATGTTGCAGAAAAAATCAATAACCCGTTTCTGCAAGTGGAAATTCATCAAAAACTCTCCGCCAGTTTTTTGGTTTTGGACAATAAGAAAAAATACCATGAACACAATCAGAAAGCGCTGAGTTTAAGTAATCTCACCACCCGTATTGAAAATAATTCCGCCAATATGGCGCATCAGCTCATAAGCCAGGAAAGAGAAAACCGGCTTATTGATACAAAGGCAAAATATATGAACATCTTATTGGTCCTTTTAGGAGTGATTGTCTTAGGTATTTTGACCCAAACTATATTGACCATACGCAACAGAAATAAGATTAAAATATATACGGCGCTTCTTAAATACCTGAATAAGGGGGTGGAAAAAGAGGCGGAAACCGAATTGATTGTGGAAACTGTTGTAAGTGAAAACGAAGGGCATAGACCAACTACTCTTTTAAAAGAAAGTGAGGATCAGATTTTAGTTGGTTTACGAAAATTCGAATCTTCAAAAAGATTTACGAGTAAAGATATGTCTTTGGGAATGCTGGCAGCACAACTTAACACCAACACCAAATACCTCTCAGAAGTTATAAACCGGCACAAACAAAAAAACTTCAATTCGTACATCAATGAATTGAGAATTAATTATATAACGGAAAAAATAAAAACCGAACCGAATTACCTGAATTACAAGGTAAGCTATTTGGCAGAGGAATGCGGATTTTCTTCACATAGCACATTTACTACCGTTTTTAAATCGGTTGTGGGTGTTTCGCCCATTATATTTGTTGATTTTGTAAAAAAGGAAATAACGGAAGAAAAAGAAATGGCTGTGCAATGAAGCAAAGTTTTAAAACATATTATTTGATTATTGCCTTGTGGCTGACGTCATTTCAAAACGCATATTCACAGGAAGTTACTGACAGTGCCTTCGACGCGGCGACTCTAAATATTTATGATAATCCGGACAAAACGATTGAAGTTGCTACCAAAATGCTTGAAACCAGCCGCAACAATCCGAAACGTCAAATCAATGCGCTTCTGCTGTTATCAAATGCACATACGTCTAAAAGAGAGTATGAAAAATCTCTGGACTATGCAATGAGAGCGAGGGAGCTGAGCAAAAAGAATAAGGAAGCCCGTTCAGAAATCATGGTATTAAATAAAATTGCAGCACAGTACCATCAGTTAGGAATAAATGATAAAGCACTTCAATATTTAGACGAGTCGGACCAAATCATTGCCACCTATCCATACAAAGATTCCATAAGACTTGTCTTGGGGAATAATTATGGAGTGAGGGGGTTTATTTACCGGGATCAGTTGAGCTGTGATATAGCCATAGATTATTTTAACAGATCACTTATCGAATATAAAACGAACCGGCACGACCCGAAAATGATTGCGAACATGAGTGTGATAGCCTATAACAAAGGAAACTGTTTTATAACGCTGGCGCAATATGATTCTGCCCGGATCAATTTTGAACAATCATTATCTTTTGCTGTTAAATCAGAAGCAAGAAGCTTAGAAGCTTTTTCCAGAAAAGGATTGGCAGAAGTATTTACATTGCAGGGAAAATATGCCGAATCCATATCAGAATTAAACAATGCCGTAGATATTTCAAAAAACGTAGGGGATTTGGTGCTTAATCAAGGATTGTACAAAGGGTTGTCCGACAATTATTTGGCGTTAAACGATTGGGATAACTATAAGGTATATTACAACAAATACCTTGTTACGGAAGCACAAAATAAAAAAGCAGAGAGAAAGACGATCAGCATTTCTTTGTCAAACCATTCTCAGGAAATAAATCGGGAAATCGGGAGGATTAGATCAACTTATGGAACAGGAATTTTAATAAGCGGAGTGTTGATTATGGTCTTAATTTTTTCAATAATTTATGGACAAGTTAAATTTCAGAAGCAATTCGAAGAGTTAAAATTCAAGTTAAAATTTTCAGAAAAAAGTTAAATCATTAAAAAACATAATTAACTGTTAATTAGAAAGTTAAAATTAAATTTAACTTTCATAATTTCACGAAATTCAAAAGACCATTTGTTTTTTTAACTACGAACTCACAATATATTTACCCAACACTTAAAAACAAATTATTATGAATAAAATTTATTCTATTAAACAGTCATTGATCCTGATGACATTCTTAATATGTGGTTTAGCCTCTGCACAGGTACAATTAAACCAACTGGAAGGATTTGGAACGGCCATTTACGACATCACCAATGCCGGTAAGGGCATACACGGAAATGGATATTATGACTTTACAACTAATACGTCTTCCCCTACTGAAGCGGGAGTAGTGCAGACAGTAGCTATTAATGAAGCTGAGCAAGTTTTGGGGCTGATGTTGGATGACAGCGAAGAAAATTTCATTCCGGGCTATAGAAATGAGGGTGTATGGACCAGCTTTCCCGGAACGGCATTTAACCCGGCGACTTCATATACAATTTATGATATTTCTGAAAATGGAATTTATGTAGTGGGGCAGACCGGATGGACCCCGGAAGACGGAGCATGGGGATTTATTTATAACACTCAAACAGAAATTTTTAAACTGCTTTCAAGTGATTTGTACGAATATGGTGCAGCATATGGGGTAAATGATAATGGCATTGCTGTGGGCTGGGTTGATGATTTACCTGGCGGGACAGTAAGAATGCCAGCTTATTTTTATGAAGACGGTACGATTGTTTTGATCCAGGAAAACCATGGAGAAGCGAATGCAATTAATGAAAATAATGTGGTTGTAGGAAACTTTGGAGGGGAACCCTTTATCTACAATATAGATGAAGAGGAATTTACGGTATTTTCTACACCGGAAGGTTATTTAACTTCTGCCTTTTCAGATATTTCTGAAAACGGAATTGTAGTAGGATATGCTGAAACTTATGTGGAAGGAGAAGGGTTTTCCCGTGACCCTATTTTGTATCATACAGATTTGGGAGCACAACCTCTGATGCTGGCTGATATATTGGCTGAGCATGATATTGACACGAGTACACTTGATGGACAGGGTTATAGAATTTCTCCAGACGGGAATTATGTAGCTGGTTGGACAAGTGGACCGGCATTCTTCGCTCTTGGGTGGGCTGTTTATTTTGACGACCTTCTACTTACAGAACCTCAAGATTATTGCGAACCGGAATTAAATTGTACGGATGGTGATCTGATTACCAATGTGACTTTTCAAGGAATTGATAATGATACCGATTGTAGCCCTAACGGATACGGAGACTATACAGATCAGACAGCAAACGTAGCAGCAGACAATTCCTATCCAATATCGGTTACTGTCGGAGGAGGCTGGACTTTTGAAACAGTTGGAGTATGGGTTGATTACAACAACAACGGCTCATTTGAAGAAGAAGAATTTACACTGATAGGTACAGGCTCTGCAGGTGATGTAACGGGAGAGATAGCGATACCTTCAGAAGTGGCTGCCGGCACGTACAGAATGAGAGTGAGAGTAATCGCATCAGATACCCTTACCTGGGACTTGGCATGCGAGGAAGGAGGGTCGCCTTTTGGAGAAACGGAAGACTATACCATAAATGTTGGTCAGCTTGGGATTTCAGATTTGAATTCTTCTGAATTTAGTTTCTATCCGAATCCTGTAAAAGATGTATTGAATATAACATCTAAAAAACAGGTGGAAAATGTAGCAGTATTTAATTTAACTGGTCAGCAAGTGATGGACAAATTATATGTATCTAACGGACAGGTAAGCGTATCGTCACTTACACCGGGTGTATATGTATTCAACGTAACACTCGAAGGAGGCCAGATAGAAACATTCAAAATCATTAAAAAGTAATCATTAATTATTTTTAAAAATAAAAATGCCCTGACAAATAATCAGGGCATTTTTTATTGCAAAAATTTACATCAGGGATTATTTATTTAAAAAATATTTATATCTTTGACTTAACCAAATAACTTAAAAATTAAACCTATGTCTTTAAAAAATCACAAATTTCGTTTTCGGAGTATTCTATCTTCCATTTTCTGGAATACGTAAATCCTTACACAAAAAAATAACATCAATATTTGATGTATAACTGAATCTATAATTTGTGTCCTGCATAATTTTAGAGTAATCATTTTATTAACCAATAAATTTTTTAAATCTATGAGGAATTATTTATTTTATTTGCTATTGTCTGTTTTCCCATTTCAGGGATTTGGGCAATTGCTGAGCGAAGGTTTTGAGGGGACTACCTTCCCTCCGGCCGGATGGACAACCTTTGTCGGAACCAATGGTTTAGGCACAGGATTTAACTGGACTCGCGCTACGTCGTCACCTTATGAGGGGGCCGGTTATGCGTTTGTAAGATATGAAAATGTTACAGGAGGTATCGCTGAAGACTGGATGGTAACTCCTGCCATTGATTTATCTGACTATGAAAATGCAGAACTTACTTTTTACACCAGACAGGATTTTAATCCAAACTGGGGAGGTAATTATTATGTAAAAGTTTCTACGACTTCTCAAACTGCTCCTGCCGGTTTTGCCGATGTAGCAAGCTGGACAGAATTAACGCTGAACACTACATACAATGTCTATGAACAAAAGAATGTTGATTTGAGTGCATATGATGGTCAGATCATTTATATTGCTTTTGTAATGACAAATGATGACGGTGACAGCTGGTATGTAGATAATGTAGTTGTAAATGCCGATGAGGTTGTGGTTGAACCAGGATGTTTAGATGCACCGTTTGGACAATGGCCTTCTGGAGCACCATATGTACCTTCTTGCTCGGGAGTTACTCAAAGCATTACCGCAAATGCCTGGACAGGAGAGTACTCATTGGTACAAGTGACAGAAGGAACAGAATATACTTTCTCAAGCTCCATTGCCACAGATTATGTAACTATTGGAAATTCAGATGGAACAACAGTTTTAGTTTCAGGATTATGCCCAATTACATGGACGGCCGATGCAGATCAGGTAATAAGGTTTTATCTGCATTTAGATGAAGACTGTAACTCCATTAATTCAGGATTGAGAGCAAGAACAGTTCAGTGTGGAGAAGCTCCTCCGTCGCCAGCCAATGATGACTGTGCAAACGCGATAGCATTATCTTGTGGAGACAGCGATTCGGGAAGTACAGCTTTTGCAAACAATTCCGGCGGAAATGCAGCAGCAGATGTATTCTATACATATACCGGTTCCGGAAGCGGAGGCTTAATTACAGTTTCATTATGTGATTCGGGATTTGATACGTTTGTAAGAGTATTTTCAGACTGTACATTGACAGAAGAAATTGCGTTCAATGATGATTCATGCGGATTACAGTCAGAAGTACAGTTTGATTCGGATGGTACATCTACTTATGTGATCATGGTAGAAGGGTTTTCTTCAAATGTTGGAAATTATACTATAAATATTTCATGTGAAATAACCGAACCGGAACCAGGAGATGGATGTTTTGTTACCGGGCAATTTGCACAGTGGCCTTCATCTACATTTGTGCCGTCCTGCTCAGGAACTGCCCAAGTGATTGCATTTAACTGCTGGGCCGGGGAATACTCAAAAGTTCAGGTAACTGCAGGAACTGAATATATCTTTTCAAGCTCTGTCGCTACAGACTTCATTACAATTGCCGATGAAGATGAAGACGTTACGTTTGCGACAGGAATAGGATCTGTAACATGGACATCTCCTATTGACCAAGTGATAAGATTCTACACACACTTAAATGAAGACTGTGAATTGGAAGAATTAAACAGAAGCAGAATAGTACAGTGTGGAGATATTTTACCACCACCTGCCAATGACGATTGCGCAAACGCGATAGCGCTTTCTTGTGGAGACAATGTTTCCGGAAGCACAGCCTTTGCGAACAATTCCGGCGGAAATGCAGCAGGAGACGTATTCTATACCTTTACAGGAACAGGCGCCGAAGAAATGATAACAGTTTCTTTGTGTGGCTCTAGCTATGATACATTTATAAGAATATTTTCAGATTGTACATTGACAAACGAAATTGCATTCAATGATGATTCATGCGGGTTACAGTCAGAAGTATCTTTTGTTTCAGACGGAATATCCACTTATGTGATCATGGTGGAAGGATTCTCATCAAATGTAGGAGATTATACGATCAATGTCAGCTGTGAAGAGATTACGGATTACTGTGAGCCGGTATTGAACTGTACAGATGGTGATTTAATTACCAACGTAACATTTGCAGGAATTGCCAATAATACAGATTGCAGCCCTGGCGGTTATGGGGATTACACAGATCAGATTGCCACCGTGGAAGCAGAAAGCACCAATCCTATTTCTGTAACGGTAGGAAGCGGCTGGATTAATGAAGCTGTTTCTATTTGGATAGATTACAACAACAACTTCATTTTTGAAGAAGATGAATTTACTTTTATAGGCGGAGGAGCAGGAACCGCAGTCACTGGAGAAATCACGATTCCGGCAGATACGCCGGCAGGAGAATACAGAATGAGAGTAAGAGTGGCGGCAGTTATAGATGATCTGGCTACATGGAATATGGCATGTGACGAAGGCCAGACTTTTGGAGAAACAGAAGATTATACTGTCAAAGTAGGAGAGCTGGGAGTATCAGATTTGAATTCTTCTGAGTTTAGTTTCTATCCGAATCCTGTAAAAGATGTATTGAATATAACATCTAAAAAACAGGTGGAAAATGTAGCAGTATTTAATTTAACTGGTCAGCAAGTGATGGACAAATTATATGTATCTAACGGACAGGTAAGCGTATCGTCACTTACACCGGGTGTATATGTATTCAACGTAACACTCGAAGGAGGCCAGATAGAAACATTTAAAATTATTAAGAAATAAAATCCTTTAATTGAAAATGTTATTTTGTTAAACGTAGATGAAGGCACCTTTTGGGGTGCCTTTTTTTTGTAACAACTTCTTTAGTAAAGTATTATTTTTGTCAGGATTATTAGTTTTGCTAAATGCATCTGAGATTATTAAAATACACATTCTTCTGTTTTTTCCTGTTTCTTGCAGGAATACGTGTCAGCTCTCAGGAACACTTGAATAAATTATTGGATAGTCTATCTGTTGCTCATTCTGATGAAGAAACAGTAAATCTTGCAATTAAAATAGCATCTGAACTTAAGCACAGTGATTGGAAAAGAGCCGAACATTATATTAATTTAGCAGGAGAAAAAGCAGGTTCCTCCTCAAAACTGCAGGCAGAGTTTTTTAAAAATACCGCGCATATCTATTATGACAGAGATGTCTTTGATATTGCCCTTCAGTACAGTTTGAAAGCGTATGATTTTTATAAAGATCAGTTTCCCTGTGAACAGTATGAAATTGAAAATCTTCTGGCGGTGATTTATGCCCGGCTATATAACCAGGAAAGAGCCTTATATTATTTAAAAAGAGTCTATGCATACCATAAGGAGCAAAATAATTTACCATCCTCCGGACGTGTGTTGAACAATATCGGAAGTTTGTTTTTGGAGTCCGAAAAGCCCGATTCCGCGCTTATCTATTTAAACCGGTCAATGGCCATCCTGGAAAAGGCTGAGGACAACCATTCATTGATCCGTGTTTATACAAGTATGGCAAGGGCATACGAAAGTCAGGGGAGCAGGGAAAGAGCAGAAAATTATTTTGAAAAAGCCCTGGAACTTCAGGAAAAAGTTCAAAATCCTGAACTCAGTCATTATGTTTTTTATACCATTGCAGATTATTATTTCAAGATCGGTAAGCCCGAACAATCAGTTCAATATGCCCAAAAAGCATTTGCGCTTGATGTTTTCCGGCAGGGCATCAATAACCTGGAAGTGCTTCAGATTCTTTATAAATCAAACCTGACCTTGGGCAATTACAGAGAGGCCGCACAGTTTTTTCAGGAATATGATTCATTACGGGAGAGTTTGGATGTAGAAGAAAAAGCAATTAATGTAGAAAAGCAAAGAATAGAGCATGATTTCAAAACCAAAGAAGAAATAAATAACCTGAACGATAAGCAAAAACGGCTTAATCTGATCATTGCCATATTGGGGCTATTAGTAGTACTTCTGATTTTCGGAGTCTTCCTGATCCGGTACAAAAATAAACTGGTCAAGGAAAAACTAAAGAATGAGCTGAATACCTATCGCGAAAATGAACTGAAAAATCAAATTGAATTAAAAAACAAAGAATTAGCATCTAAAACTATTGCTGAAACACGCAGAGAAGAGATTTATAATTCGGTACTCGAAGACCTGAAAAAAATCAAGTTAAAAAACGGAAAAGAGGACACCCAACAAGCATTAAATCAGGTTTTAAATAAGCTGGAAAATAATTCCAACAAAGCAATCTGGGAAGAATTTGAATTAAGATTTGCCAATATTTATGAATCATTTTATCAAAATCTTCAAAAAAGACATCCCGACCTGAGTTCATATGATAAACGCATTTGCGCACTCATCAAATTAAACCTATCAACAAAAGAAATCGCCGACATAACAGGAGTTACAATAAAATCAGTAGAGAATACAAGAACCAGGTTGCGAAAAAAACTTAAAATGAGCAACGAAAAAATAGGTTTGAATCAATACCTTTCTACTATTTAAAATTATAATAATCAACATATTATAAACTATTGAGTGGTAAATGAGGGGTGAAAATTCATAAATGAGTGGAGATAATTATACTATAAATTTTCCTGTCCCCTTTCTTTTAAATTCATTTGTTTAAAAAATTATCACACATGAAGAAAATTATTTTACTTTTTGGAGCAATGCTCAACAGCATGCTTTTTGCCCAATGGACGGACAATTCCGATGTAAATACACTAGTTGCCGAATCCGAAACATCTTACATTAGTTCTGTCGGAACCAATGACGGTAAAACCTATGTGGTTTTTTTAGAAGAAACTCCGGAAGCGTACAGTCTTAAAGTGCAATTGATTGATGCCGAAGGAAATCAACAATTTGGCTCAGAAGGAATGCTAATAAACAACAACGCTTCAAATGATTACTTAGCAGCGGTTGATACAGCAGGTAATTTATACGTGTGTTTTATAACAACAGAACTTCAAGGCCGTGTTAATAAAATATCCCCTTCAGGAGAACAGCTTTGGGGAGAAGAAGGTATAAACCTAGGCTTGGGGGTAGCACAGATCCGTATATTGCCCACAGCTGATGGAGGAGCCATAATCGGTTGGATATATAATATTACCAACGGGGTTATGATGAAATATAATTCTGAAGGAATTGCAGAATGGGACGATGTGAAAACTATTTCTTCTCCCAACTCGAATGTGGGAGAAATGGCACTTTTATCAGATGGGTCATTCATTGTTTTATTTCATGTGAGAGACGCTTTCTTTCTTCCGGATTCTATAATTTGGGCACAAAGATATGATTCTGAAGGAAATGAAATGTGGGATGCACCTGTGCAGCTGTCAGATCATAAAACAACCTATAACATCAGGTATTCCTTGGCACAGGACGGTGATGTGGTTTACCTGGGCTACTATGGCGTTTTAGGACGATACGATGCTTACCTGCAAAGAATAAATCCCGACGGCTCACTCCCGTGGGGAATGAATGGCTCGGATTTTTCAACCAATAATGACTTTTATGAAATGACGACCAGCCTTGCCTATGAAGAGGGGTCTAATTATGTATGGGCGATTAGCCGCTTCACGAACTCGATACAAAGTGAGTACGGAGAATACATTCAGAAATTTCATAAAGAATCAGGGGCAAGGTACTTGGGTGATCATGCCGAAAAGGTATTTGAGGTTAGCGCAGACCGTTATGTACATTACGGAGACCTACAGCTGGTTTTTGGCAAACCGTTGTTTCTCTTCTCAGCGCTGGCAAGTGACATTGTCCAGCCCTTGCAGCTATCAGTTACCTACCTAGATGAAATGGCAAGTGAAGTTTGGGAAGAAGATTATATTCCCATAGCAACATCAATGAATGACAAATCTTTCATCGGTTTCACAAAAAACGTAAATGGGCAAAGTGTTGCAGTTTGGATGGAAACTAGAAATCCTACAGAAGGAAACAAGGTTTATGCGCAAAATTTCAAAATCGGAGGAAATGGCTGTCTGGATGCGCCAAATGGACAATATCCACCTGAAATACTTGTTCCTGATTGCGCTACAGGATGGCCTAGATGGGTATTTGAACGGCCAGGTGCTGGTGAATATTCATTGGTTCAGGTAGTAAGCGGCAGAAGCTATACTTTTTCAAGCTCTACAGCATCCGATTTAATTACCATTGCGGATGAAGCGGGGGCTACAGTGTTGACAACAGGGATTGGCTCATTGGTATGGACAGCTGATTTTGACGGTATTATAAGATTTTATGTTCATGTGGATGCCGAATGTAATTGGGATGACGGTATTTCCAGAAATAGATCTGTAGAGTGCTTTGACCCTGTAGAACAAGAATATGGTTGTGACCAGAATTATACAAGGGTTGGTAGTGTAGGTTTTGGAATAAATAATATATATGGCTGGTACACCGCTAATGATTTTTTTGTGCCTATGGAATCAGAACAGTATATAATAAATTCAATAAAAATTAACTTAAGTCTTGTTAGTTTTGAGTTCCCTTCTACAGCTTTTGATATTTCTATTCTAAACGACAATGAAGCAGCTCCCGGTACAGTTATAGAAACATTTACGGCACAGACGCCAACCCTTATTGAAAATGGAGAAAGCCCGTTTCGGTTTTATTTAACATTCGACTTGGGTGGGTATGAACTGCCTGTTAACCCGGAAGAAGACACCCGTTACTGGATATCGTTAACTACCGCACATGGAGATATGATGGCCTGGCTTTCAAGTCCATACGTAGAAGGGTGGGAAACGGCCCAAACCTATCAGTCCAATGGAGGTACCAACTGGCAGCCGGTAGTTTATGAGGATGAATTCTATGAAGGCACTTGGTCCATTGATGCCTCCTGTGAAGCTATGGGAGTTTCGGACATGAACTCGTTTGATTTCACTTATTACCCGAACCCTGTAAAAGATGTATTGAACATTTCATCTCAGAAAGCTGTTAGTAGTATATCAGTATACAATTTGGCAGGCCAGCAGGTAATAAATAAAGCAGACTTGTCTAATGGCCAGATAGATGTTACGGCACTATTACCGGGCGTATATGTATTCCGCGTAACACTTGAAGGAAATCAGATAGAAACCTTTAAGATCATTAAGAAATAGAATTTTTTGAAATAGTTTAATGTGTTAATTAGGAGCGCCTCATTTTGAGGCGCTTTTTCTATTCTGTTTCGGGATTTAATTTTAATTCAACCAAAAGCTCCATCATTTGAGGATCATCGGCATGGATGGCATAATAGTGTACAATTTTGCCGGTTTGGTCAATTAGCATATAGCGCGGGATCCAGTTCAAGCCAACATATTCTGTAAAGCCGTTTTTCCACTCGGTATTGAACCAATAGTGATCACCTTTTATGTCATGTTTTTCAATTCCCTTTTTCCACGCGTCTTCTTTTCTGTCCAGTGAGAAAAACAAATAAACCAGGTCAGGATATTGAGCCTGAACCTCTTTCAGTTTTGGCAAGCCTTTTATACAATCCGGACACCACGAAGCCCATAAATCCATAAAAATAATTTTTCCCTTATGTTTTTCTAAAACTTCACCGACCGAAGTTATATTTCCTTCCAAATCAATCATGGATTGATTCAGAGAAACAGAATCAAAGTCGGTTTTTATTTCGGCCGGAACTTCCTGTGCAGAAAGATCTAAACCCAACAAAAACAATCCTAAAATCCATATCGAATTTTTCATTTTTTCTAAATAAATTAAAATAACGTCCAACCAAATTACAAAAATTCAGCCAAATTGAAGGTTTAAAGTTTAAGGTTTAAGATTTCAAGTTAGTATCTTCGCAGAAAATTTTTAGGATGTCTGAAGTTAGAGTTCGCTTTGCACCCAGCCCGACCGGTCCATTGCACATAGGAGGAGTCCGCACGGCTTTATACAATTATTTATTTGCAAAAAATCACGGCGGTAAATTCCTTTTGAGAATTGAAGATACCGACCAGAACCGTTATGTGGAAGGGGCGGAAGATTACATCATCGAATCACTCAAATGGTTAGGGTTGGAACCGGACGAAGGGGTCGGTTACGGAGGGCCGCACGTCCCTTACAGACAATCAGAACGCAAAGAAATCTATGCAAAATATGCGCAGGAATTAATAGATTCCGGAAACGGATATTATGCTTTTGATACGCCGGAAGAATTGGATGAATTCAGGTCAGAAGCCGAAAAAAATGGACAAACATTTATTTATAATTCCCAAAACCGGAACCGGCTAAATAACTCATTGAATTTATCTGCTGAAGAAGCTCAGTCTAAAATTGATGCAGGAATTTCATATGTAATCAGGTTTAAAATCCCTGAAAATCAAACGGTTTTACTGGATGATTTGATCCGAGGAAAAATATCTATTGATTCGAATACTTTAGACGATAAAGTTCTGTACAAATCAGACGGAATGCCGACATACCATTTGGCGAACATTGTCGACGATCGTTTGATGGAGATTACTCATGTAATTCGTGGCGAAGAGTGGTTACCGTCGATGCCCTTGCATGAATTACTTTACAAAGCTTTTGGCTGGACAGCTCCGAGATTTGCGCATTTACCACTCATCCTCAAACCGGAAGGTAAAGGAAAACTCAGCAAACGCGACGGCGACAAACACGGATTCCCGGTTTTTCCGCTGGAATGGAAAACAGATGAGGCAATTTCAAAAGGGTACAGGGAAGAAGGCTATCTGCCCTATGCCGTAGTAAATATGCTTGCGCTTTTGGGATGGAATCCCGGGACCGAACAGGAAATTTTTACAACCGAGGAATTAATACAATTGTTCAGTTTGGAAAAAGTCAGTAAATCAGGAGCAAGGTTTAATCCTGAAAAAACCATTTGGTTCAACCATCAGTATATCCAGCAAAAACCGGCGGAAGAAGTTCTTGCTGAATATAAATTAATTATTGAAAAAGAGGGAATTAATGTTTCGGATGAATTCAATTTGAAAGTAATTGAGCTGCTGAAAGAAAGAGCCAATTTTATCAAAGATATTTATTCGCAGGGGCAATTTTTTTACAAACCACCCGAATTCTATGATGAAAAGGCTGTTTCCAAAGCTTGGAAAGAAGATACCAAAGATTTGTTGATGGAATTTTCCGACGAATTAAATTTGCTCACTTCTTTTAATCATACTACAATTCACGATAAAATCCAGGAATTTGTCAGTCAAAAAGCAATCGGATTTGGTAAATTGATGATGCCGGTTCGTTTGGCGATGGTTGGCAGCTTACAGGGTCCTGACGTTCCGTTGATTATGGAATTGCTGGGAAAGGAAGAGGTGATTAGAAGAATTTATTCTTTAACACAAAACGTTTAAGATTCGGCTATGATTTTCTTTTTATGCATTGCGCCCCATTCAGCAAGAGAAGATATAACCTTGTGCAGGGTTTTGCTATAGTCCGTCGGGATATACTCTACAATTACGGGAAATTCTTCAGAATGTACAATCCTTTTTACAAAACCATTTAATTCAAGGTCTTTCAGTTCATTTGACAGGACCCGGGCTGAAATTCCCTTTATGGAACGTTGCAGTTCATTGAATCTTACACTTTGGTGTTCTTTCAGGGCAATGATAATTCTTAACTTCCATTTTCCGCTTATTACATAGAGCGCATCATCTACAGATGCCAAGCGGCTTGCACATTCCGTAGCCGAAATTTTTGGTGCTTTTTCTAAAACATCACACATAGTTAATGATATTGACTGACTTAAAGGTTACTGCTAACCTTTGGTTTACTACTAACTTTTCGTAAGCAAATGTACATAATTTTGTCCAATAAAATTTATAAAATGAAAACGACCAAAATTGTGTATTACATTACAACTGGAATTATTTCTGCGATGATGCTTTTTTCGGCATTTGCTTATATAACCCAGGATGAAATGGAAAAAGCTTTCCAACATTTGGGATTCCCTGCATATTTCAGGATAGAGCTGGCAGTAGCCAAAATTGTGGGTGTTGCCTTGTTGTGGGCACCTGTACAGCGCAGCGTGAGAGAACTTGCTTATGTAGGATTTACGTTTACGTTTATTTCAGCGTTTATCGCGCATATATGTTCAGGAGATCCGATGGCGGTATCGATTGCACCTGTTGTACTTCAGGTAATCCTTGTGATTTCTTATGTAACGTATTTAAAACTTCAAAGAATAAAATAATTCAAAAATAAAAATATGAAAAACATTCTGCATATCAATTCCAGCTCAAAGGGAAAAGACTCTGTCAGCCGGAAACTGGGAAATGCCATAATTGAAAAATTAAAAGAAATATATCCTGAAAATACAATCAAAGAGAGAAACTTGGCGGAAGCTCAACCCTCACATCTGGACTCAGGCCTTATAGCTTCGTTCTATACTCCAAGTGAGAACCGCACGCAGGAACAGCTTGAATTAATTCTGCCTTCGGATGAGCTCATAGCTGAATTACGGCTGGCAGACTTTATTGTAATTGATGCTCCTATGTATAATTTCTTCATCCCCTCCGTTTTGAAATCCTATTTTGATCAAATCGCCAGAGCCGGAGAAACATTTAGTTACACGGAATCCGGCCCGGAAGGCTTATTGAAAAACAAAAAAGCATACATTGCAATCGCTTCAGGAGGAATTTACTCAGAAGGAGAAAGAAAGCAGTATGATTTTATTGAGCCGTATTTAAGAGTATTTCTGGGATTTGTCGGAATCACAGACGTATCGGTTTTTCGTGTGGAAGGACTTGCAATACAGAGTATGCAGGAAATTGCATTTCAAAAAGGAGTAGAGAGCATTTTGGTATGACGGCTTCTGTCTTTTCATTACTTTTGGGGAGTGAAAAAACTATTTAAGATTATCGGAAAATTATCGGCAAATCTGACTTGGAAAATGATTTTGGGTTTGCTGTCAAGGCCCTTATTATTGATTCCTACGGTTTGGGCAACGGTGGAATCTGTTTTGTTTTCCGAAATCAATTTTGATGATAGTTCTAGCGGAAGAGGTGTTTCAAATGCATTCCGTCATGCTGCCTGGAATTTGCTGATCGCCAAAAACTGTTCGATTTTCACATCGCGGAGCAAAGCTGTTGCCTGGGCAAAATACACAACGGATTTACATGAAGAATGTTTCCCGAACGAACCTTTTGACCACAAAATGGACCTGCACAATAACCGGATCGGACGGGAATTCTTTGATAAGTTAATCTCGGAAAACGTTTCCAATAAAAAGAAAATGATAGCAGCTTTAGTAAAAAAATGTGACTCCGCAGTTGGTTTAACTGATGAAAGGGAGTTTGAAAAATATCAGGAGGCGCTGGTTTATTTTTCTGAAACCTAAGACCATTCTCGACCCCGCTTGAAATAACAAGTACTTTCAATATTAGATCAAAAGCATCAGCTCCTCCCATTCACTCATTTTGTCTTCCAGCCGAAGCTTTAATTCATCATATTGTTTTAAATCTTCATCGGAATGTGAAGTTTCAAATTTCTTTTCTAAATGTTCAATTTGCGATTCTAGTTCAGCAATTTCTTCTTCTATTTTAGAGAGTTTATTTTTGATGCGTTTCTGCTCTTTGATTTCATCCTGAGAAAGTTGGGGTTTTTCTTCTTTTGGAGTTGTAACTCTTTCGATTTCGACCTTTTCAATCTCACGGAAACCGGCGGCTTTTCTTTCTGCCAGATATTCAGTTATTCCGCCCAGGAATTCGTTAACTCTACCGTCACGGAATTCGAAAACTTTATTCGCCAATCCATCTAAAAATTCACGGTCGTGCGAAACGAGAATCAGGGTACCGTCAAAGTTTTGCAAGGCACGTTTCAGGATTTCTTTGGATTGAATGTCCAGATGGTTTGTAGGCTCATCCATTACCAGAACATTGAAAGGTTTCAGTAACAATTTCGCTAACGCCAGACGGTTTCTTTCACCACCCGAAAGCACGGAAACTTTTTTCTCGACCGCTTCTCCACCAAACAAAAACGCGCCCAATACATCACGGACCTGTTTACGGGTTTCTTCGGTTGAAGCATATTCCGCTTCTTCCAGAACCGTCCACTTTTCATTTAAAACCTCAGCTTGATTCTGCGCGAAATACCCAACCTCTACATTATGACCTAATTTGATCGAACCCGAATGATCCAAACCATCCACCATCACACGAGCCAGGGTTGTTTTCCCCTGACCGTTTTGTCCGACAAAAGCGATTTTTTCGCCACGGTTGACAAAAAATGAAACTTTGTCAAAAATCTGTTTTTCGCCATATGCTTTTCCGACACCTTCCAGTTCAAAAATGATTTTTCCGGGTGTTACAGCCGAGGCGAATCGAATATTCATTTTGTGGACATCTTCGTTTTCAACTTCGATACGGTCTATTTTATCTAACTTTTTTATTAGTGATTGAGCCGTTGCAGCTTTGGAAGCTTTCGCGCGGAATTTATTGATTAACTGCTCTGTATGTTTAATGTATTGTTCCTGGTTTTTCTGTGCCTGTTCCATCTTTTCACGTCTTTCCTGGCGGAGTTCGATGTATTTGGAATAATTGGCTTTGTAATCATGAACCTGTTTGTTGGCGATTTCCAGTGTCCGGTTGGTTACATTATCCAGAAACTGCTTGTCATGCGAAACCAGAACCACCGCGCCCGGATAATCCTGTAAGAACTCTTCCAGCCAGAGAATGGAATCAATGTCCAGGTGGTTGGTTGGCTCATCCAGCAATAAAACATCGTGTTTTTGTAACAATAATTTTGCAAGTTCGATACGCATGCGCCAGCCGCCTGAAAATTCCTCTGTCTGACGGTGAAAGTCTTCAGATTTAAATCCTAATCCAAACAGGATTTTTTCCATTTCGGCATCTTTTGTATATCCGCCTAAAATGTTGAAACGATCGGTCAGGTGCGTGATGTCATCAATCAGTTGTGCATAGGAATCGCTTTCATAATCGGTTCTTTCGGTTAATTGCTGGTTGGTGAAATCAATTTTTTTCTGGATTTCATTCAGCTGTTTAAAGGCCTGTCCGGCTTCATCCCAAACAGTTCTTCCCTTTTCGAAATCAATATCCTGCGTCAGATATCCAACACTTACCTCGCCTTCATGTACGACATCTCCCTCATTCGAATCCTGTTGTTTTGCAAGGATTTTCAAAAGTGTGGATTTTCCCGCGCCGTTTTTTCCGGCAAGTCCAACCCGGTTTCCTTTGTTGATCCGAAACGAAACATTGTCAAACAGATAACTTCCTGCAAAATGAACTCCTAGATTTTGAACTAATAACATTTTGCAAAAATAGCGGTTTCAGGTTGATTTGGAAACGGGGTAATTTAAAGATTTCGAAAAGAAATTATTCTACAGATTTCCCGATTTGGTCAATAGAATTAAATTTTGTCTTATTTTGTTCAAATTCTTTTTTAATAACCACTCGTGTTTTCGGAATGCTGTCATGCCAACCCACACTTCCCAAAAATGACAGACCATCAAAAGGAATAATTCTACAAAGGTTTCTGATCATGAAAGTTTGAATTTCAGGGTGAGAGCCATCCATCATGACAACTTTAGTTCCTGTCAGAAATTTCCCGACGCTTCTTCCCTTGAACAAGATTTCCTGCATACCCATAAAAATAATATAGAGCGAGGCGCTTATAAGTCTATCAATTAAAGGATTGAGTTCTAGATAGGTTAGTACAGTTGTTCCTAATAATTCGAGTATAATAAAAAGAAAGGCAAAGAGAACAAGAAAGACAATTAAGTCAATAAAATAATTTGCCACACGAAGCCATTTAGGGGCAATTGAAAGTTCCACCGGGTCAAGAAAAGAATTCATAAGGTATTTTTTGACAATTATAATTAAAAAATTCGAATCTAATTAATGAGAATTCAAATATTCAGACCAAAGACAGTCCTGGTAATCCGTCAGCATATGAAAGAGTAAACCAATGGCCACGATTCTTGTTTTAGGAAAAAACAATAGTACGATATAGACCCCAATTGCGTAATAGGTATGTAAAAAATGATGGTTGATGCTGCATCTTTCCGGATCAAAAACAGGATCGGAAAAAAGATGATCTAAATCTATCAGCATCGTTGCAATCATAATTAACCACGCTTTTTTCCAATTCTTCCGAAAAAACACAAAGGCAATCAATCCGGGGAAAAGAAAGTGCAATCCATAATGAATGGCCGGTTGTAAAAGATCCATCAAATTATCAGACATTATGGAAATATTTAGAAGTAAACCGGGAAACATCAGCCTCGGAGTCAATATCCTGACTGTACTCTGTAAAGTTGAATAATTCTTCCGTCATGGCGGGTGCAAGCAAAGTACCGCGAGTTCCCATTCCATTCAGAATAAAGATATTTTTATAAAGCGGATGCGAGCCGACAACCGGTCGGCGGTCAATAATCGTCGGCCGGATTCCTGCTGTATGTTCCAAGATTTCGAAATCTCCTTTGTAAAAAGCCTTGAGGTGTTGCAGCATTTCCTGTTTTCCTTTTTCGGTCGGATGAGGGGTTAAATCGTCCCGGTCATAAGTTGATGCTGTAACGCAGATTTTCCCATCGATAGGCATCAGGAAATTATGAGCCTTCCAAATGGCTTTTGGAATTACATTTTCTGTGCGGATTTTCAGAACTTCCCCTTTTACACCAATAACCGGAAGGTATTTGAAAAAAGGATTTTCCGTAATACCGAACCCATCACAAAAAACGATCTTATTTGCCTTGATGTCTTTGTACTGAATTGTGTTTTCTGATATTTTTAATTCAGAATAATCAAAATGCTCATTTTTATATAGATTATTGCCAGTCAGGTAATTTCTAAAATCTGCCAAACAATTTCCCAGGTCAATTCTCCCTGTATTTTTCACTTCTCCGTAGCCAAAAGGAACATCAAAATCAGGATTTGAAAAATCTTGAATTTGACGGTTAAGAAAATCCGTTAATTCCGGTTGACTTGCTTTTTTGTTCCAGGCATGGATTTCATTTTCATCTTTTATAATTCTTCTTGTCGGAATCTGATAGATATAATTTTGATGAAGTAATTTTTCAAATTCAGAAAAGTATTTATGCATCAGATTTAATTGCTTCTGCGCATTCCAAATAAGTGAAAATCGCTTTAGCACAACGGGATTGTAAATCCCTACAGCAACAGACGAAGCGGAGTCTTTATGCTCGTCAGTTACAAGAAAAGAACGACCGTTTTCGAGTAATTTAAGCGCAAAGCAACTTCCGGCAACTCCCTGCCCAATAATCAGATAATCAACATTTAACATTTTGAAATGTGTATAAAAAGTTCAGACAAACATAAGTCAAATCAGAATAAATATATATATTTGACGGTTTCTAAATAAATAATATTAGCACAAGCGATGAAAAAAATCTATTTAATTATCTTTTTATTTTGTTCATTAGTTTCTTTTGGACAAATCCGATCTGTATCGAAAAAGGTTCAGGAATTGAATTCCAAAAGCCAACAATTTAAGACCTATAATCTTTTTTCGGTAAATAATGATGCGCACAAAACCGCAAAATATTTTACTTCCGCAACTGACGTAACAGTACTTAATCTAAATCAAAATCAACTGCAAAAATTAGTAGATGAAGCTCCTAATTATTTGGAGATTTCTATTCCTTATCAAAGTGAAACAGTTAAAGTACAGTTGTTTAAACAGAATATTGTTACCGAATCATTCATTGCGAAAGATGAGCAGGGAAATGTTTTAGACTTTAAATTAGGAGAATACTATAGAGGAATTATAAAAGGCGACTATGAATCTCTGGTTGCTGTCAGCTTTTTCGAAGGGGACGTAATGGGAGTAATTTCTTCTCATGAATTTGGGAACATCGTCGTAGGTAAATCTACCGATAAACAAGATTTTGTTTCTTATTCTGATAAAAATATTTTGGGAGAGAACCCTTTTGTATGTGGGTCAGATGAGCTAGATGCACATCAACATGGAGCGGCAGTTGAGTTTGATCCGGAAATGATGTCTACTACAATGACGGAAAATTGTGTAAAAATTTATTATGAAATTGCATACAGACCTTATCAATTAAACAGTTCTAACATACAAAACACTATAAACTGGATTACAGGAATTCAAAACAATATAGGAACTCTTTATGCGAATGATAATGTAAATGTAGCATTACACGAAATAAAAATATGGACAACTCAGGATCCATATGATGGAACTTACCAAAACTATCCTAATTCTTGGACCGCCAATTTATATCAATTTAAAGATTCGGTAACTGAATTCAGCGGAGACTTAGCCCATTTGGTTAATTTCCCATCAACAACTAGTGTAGCGTTTGTAAATTCTTTGTGCGGGGATTGGAGATATGCTTATTCAGGTATATCAATGGCATATGCTCAAGTTCCTACTTATTCTTGGACAATTATGGCTATGACCCATGAAATGGGGCACTCTTTGGGCTCACCCCATACGCACAACTGTTCATGGAACGGAAACAATACAATGATTGACGGATGCGGTCCTACTGCAGGTGCTCCTGATTCAGGAACGAATTGCGCTACCGGCCCACTGCCTACGAACGGAGGTACGATCATGAGTTACTGTCACCTGGTTGGTGGTGTGGGAATAAATTTCTTAAACGGATTTGGGCCTCAGCCGGGCGCATTAATTCGTTCCACGGTAGATTCAAAACCATGTTTGGGAACGGATTGTTCTTGTGTGTCAACAATCAGCGGTTTAGAGGTAACTTATCTTGATGGAGGACAGATTCAAGCGCAGATTGAAGACAGCGGTTCTACGGAATGGCAGTACAAGTTTTATCCTTATGGCTCTTCTGATACGGGAGAATGGCACACTACCACAGATCAAACCTTTACCATTTCGGGATTGGATACCGAAACCTATTATGAGCTTTTGGTAACCAATATGTGTGGTGATGTAGAAGGAGGACAAAGGAGAGCAATTATCCTGACAGGAGATTTCTGTAATGGAACTTTATTTACAGATACAGGAGGAACAGGAGGTACTTATGGGAATAATCAAAATATTGTCAAAACATTCTATCCGGCCACTCCATCCCATAAATTATCTCTTTCTTTCTCAAGAATAGGACTTCAGGCAAACAGTGACTTTATGTATGTGTATAATGGTGACAGCGTAGACGCTCCTTTATTTGACGGAGGAACTATAACAGGAAACAATAACCCGGGACCATCTTTTACTTCTACACACTCAAGCGGTGCTATAACAGTTAAATTTGTTTCTGACGGATCCGGAGCGGTTTATGGCTGGGAAGCTACCGTAGATTGTGAAGCTGTATTGAGTATTGAAGACGTGACCAATTCGAAAGAAATCACGGTTTATCCCAACCCTGCATCTTCTGTTTTGAATATTGATTCTCAAAAAGAAATCATTTCAATTCAATTGAATGATGCTTCCGGTAAAAGAGTATTGAGTAAAAAGTCAAATTCTTTGAAAGAAAAAGTAAACATAGAACATCTTCCAAAAGGAGTTTACATCCTGACTGTAGAAATGAAAGGTCAAACAGTTACGAAAAAAATCATTAAAAATTGATCGATAAGAACATAAAAAAAAACGCTGTATTTATACAGCGTTTTTTTATTTGTATATAAATCATTTCGAATTGAAAATGTTTATCCAATAAGATATTTCAAATATTCGCACTGCTTTTTCTATATGCGGCAATAGGCCAGACCAGGCCCGTAGCAGAAAAAATACAACAGATCCATAGATCCGGTCAAAGTTTTGAAAAGTTTGAATTGTTTGACCTGAATTCCATCCAAAACACAATCAGGCACATATTCAAAAGTTGCTACGGATGTTTCGGTTCTGACTTTGAATAATTAGCAGCTGAGTAAATTGATAGCTGACAAGCTACACAATATCCAGATAACAGTTCCATATAATGGAAATGACGTAAGGGTAGAATTAATTCAACAAAAAATCTTAACCCATGACTTTGTTGCCAAGGATGAGAAGGGAAAAGTTATTAACTATCAGCCGGGAATCTATTATCAGGGAACGGTAAAAGGAGACAATTCTTCATTAGTTGCTTTCAGCTTCTTTGAGAATGATATAGCAGGTGTGGCATCGTTCAGTAATTTAGGGAATTTAACGGTTGGCAAATCTAAAAATAAACAGGATTTCATGTACGTTCACAACGGAGACAGCGTAGAGTCTGCTTTATTTGAAGGTGGAACAATTACAGCAAACAACAACTCTGGTCCATCTTTCATTTCAACTCATATCAGTGGAGCAATAACAATTCATTTTATTTTAAGCTCTTTGGTAGAATGGTACGGCTGGGAAGCAACAGTAAACTGTAATGCCACGATGAGTGTAGAAGACATTTCAAACTCAAATAAAATCACGGTTTATCCAAATCCAACTTCTTCTGTATTAAATATCGATGCAAAGAAAGAAATTACTTCTGTTAAATTGAATGATGTTTCAGGTAAAAGAATATTGAGTAAAAAGTCTGGCTCCCTGAAAGAGAATCTGAACATAGAGCACCTTCCGAAAGGGGTTTATATTTTAACTGTGGAAATGAAAGACCAGACGGTTACAAAGAAAATAATTAAGGAATAAAGATCTCAGTGATCCAAAAGGCCTTGAATTTCACGGCCTTTTTTATTTCTACTCATCTATTCATTTCCAAAAGCGGATCAATAAATTCTCGCGTATTTGCAAGTCGGGGGACTTTGTTTTGTCCTCCCAGCTTTCCGCGTTTTTTCATCCAGTCAAAAAACAAATTCTCCCGGGCAATATTTATTTTGAGTGGATTCAGTGTTATATTTTTATAACGCTTCGCTTCATAATCTGAATTTAATTCCTGTAAAGATTCATCTAAAATCTCTGCGAAACGATTCAAGTCAGTTGGCATTTTTTCAAACTCAATGATCCACTCATGCGCGCCTTTTTCATTTCCAGACATAAAAACAGGTGCTGCTGTATATTCTTTTATCAAAGCATTGGTAGCATCACAAGCTCTTTTCAGGCCTTCTTCCGCATTTTCTATGATTAATTCCTCACCAAATGCATTTATGTAATGTT
>CAZKOC010000007.1:0-26826 GCA_964554275.1 uncultured Weeksellaceae bacterium | reverse complement strand
CGGGAAGTTTTCTTTGTCATCATAATAAATCGTTTTTTTGTTACTAAATAATTAAATGGACTTGCCAGGGCGGTTTGTGGTTTTGAAGAAATTTTTTCCAATAAAAGCTGCTGGTAATGAAGCGTATCCTTGCTTTGGCTGAGCACTTCCGCATCAGCCAAAAATTCATGATTGATTTGAATGGATTTTTTATACATATACAAAAACGGATTGAACCAGAAGAATACTTTCAGGAATTCTACCAAAAGCACATCCAAACTATGTTTTTGTTTCATATGCGCCAATTCATGACGAAAAATCTCAGGCTGGATTCTTTCTGTCTTAATTTCTTTCCGGGAAACATATAAATAACTGAAAAAACTAAACGTTGAAATTTCCCGGTTCACTGAAACGATTGTGAATCCCTGCTTTTTAATTCTGTCATTTAACCTGGCTACCAACAAAAGGTATATAATGTTGGAAATGAATTTCAGAAGCAATATCAAAGTAACAACCAGGTAAATTACCGGCACTGAAATCCACCAGTTAAATTCTGATTTTGAAGAATTTATTCCTGCTGTTGTTTGTGAATCAACATTTGCAGAAACAGTGTAATTTGGAAGATTCAGATCATTTTTAGGAATTTCTACCGGTATGATTTCAGTTACCCGAGGTGTAGTTTCCGTCAGATTGATTCCCAATTCCATGAAAGGAATCGTGAATGATAGTACCAAAGTAGCCAGCAAGTAAAAACGGTTGAAGGCAAACATTTTTTCCCTTTGCAGAATCAGCAAATAAAAGGCGATGAATAACCCGGAACATGCAATTGTTTTAAAAATCATCTCAATCATCTTGTCGTTTTTTGAGTTCTTTATCCACTATTTTTTTTAAATCTTCTAATTCCTTTTCCGACAAATTTGCCGAAGAAGTAAAAAAGGAAGCGAATTGCAGCGCGGAATTGTTAAAGAAATTTTTGATCATCCCTTTCATCTGACCTGAGAAATAATCCTCTTTTCTAACTAAAGCAAAATATCTTCTGGAATTCCCAAACAGCTCGAAATCGATAAAACCTTTTTCCTGCATCCTCTTGAGTAAAGTCGCAATTGTTGTTGTTGCAGGCCTTGGTGCAGGGTAATTTTCGATAATGTCTTTCATAAATGGTTTTTCTTCTTTCCAGATGATTTCCATCAATTCTTCTTCCTTTTTGGATAAGTTCATTTCTATATTTTTAGAATCAACTCTACAAATGTAGAATAAAAATTTAATTCACCAAATATTTCTAATTAAAAGACGATGGAAAATGGTGGGTTGTTACAAAACTTTGACAAAGTTTGGAACTTTGTCAAAGTTAAAAACTGAAAAATTCCAATGTTAAGTTTTCGATTTTCAATGTTAAGCTTTTCATTAGCTATTGTTTCAATGTAAACTTAATGTTAATTTTACATTATCTAAAAGTAAATTATTAATCATTAAAAATATTAAAGATGAAAAACAACATTTTAGCTATATTGATTTTGTGCATATCCGGAGTTATATTTGGACAAAATAAACTGGAGAAGTGTAATTCTGTTGCGGTAGAAAAACAGAAAACCTGTAAAGACAACCTGATTGCCGATTTGATTGCTGATTATGCTGAATATCCGACCCACGCACTTGAGAATGTAGAGGAAGGAACGGTATATGTTCGTTTCACAACGGATTCTAACAGTGATCTGAAAAACCTGAGAATTTTAGGGAAATCTGACAAAGAACTGGCAGATGCGGCTAAACTTGCCATAGAAAGGCTTGCACATTCAAATGCAAAATCTCTTTTGGCACAAAATGAAGTTTACCGGATTCCTGTGAGATTTGAATTGGATTAAATTTATAAAAAATTATAAGCCTCAAAAAAAGTTGCGAAGTAAATGATTTACTTCGCAACTTTTTTTAATACTATCTCTATTATTACCTAGTGATTAGTATTTTTTTTGATGTTTTACCTTTATCGCTTTTTATAACTAGGGTGTAATTCCCTGAAGGATATTTTGACACGTCTAGTATTCTCTCTTTTGAGTTGTATTTTTGAAGTAATTTTCCTTCAACGGAGTATAAACCTATCTCTTGTATAATTAGATTATTTGAATGAATATGTAATTTGTCTTTGGCAGGATTAGGAAAAATCGTCACTTTATCATTTAAAATTTCTTCATCAATGCTCATATTACAATTCGTTAGAATTTCTTCAGCTGAATTGCAGCCCGAACTATTATTTTGTATAAAATACGGTCTCCCACTCAATAAATATTGACAAATATTGGGTTTACTGCAACCGGATAAATTTTGGTTTTCACTAATGTTTAAATAATTTATTCCTGTATAATCAATATTTTCTAAGCCATTCAAGGAAGTAACCTCAGTTCCCAAAGCACGTATATTCAACTCACCGTTCATTGAACTTAATTGTGAAATCCCAAGAAGATCTTCTAAATTTGGATTATAGATAAGCCAAACATTTCCGCCGACTGAGTTCAAATTAGTTAACCAAGATACACTTTCTGATGCTGTATTCAAAATCGTTAAGTTTCTTCCAACAGATTCTAAGTTCTCAAACGAAGATATAAAAGTATTATTTGAAGAAATAAAATTATCCGCAATATAAAGATCTCGACCTATATGTGATAAGTTTGAAAATCCGGAAATGTTTTCTATGCTTCTATCTATAATTCTCAAATCTTGACCAATGCTTAATAAATTTTCAAAACCAATAATGTTTAATAAATAATCATTTTGAGTAAATGTTAAACTACTTCCTATGGATTCCAAATTATGAAAATCATCAATTGCAGTCATATTAGAATTAGAATGAAAATATAAATGCCCACCAATTGAAACAAGATTATTAAAAATATTATTTGTTGATAAAATACTATTTTGACTAATATAAAGATCTCCCTCTATAGATTTTAACGCATTTAGTCCTTCTAGGCTTGACAAATGATAACACCACTTAATAACTACATTACCATGGACCTTTTCAATATTTTGAAGTCCATACAAATTTATAACATGTGATTCTCCAAAGGGATTAGGAAGAGAATGTACCACCAAATCACCAAAAATTTCGGTACAATTTGGATAATTTATTATAAACTGATCTATATCTTCCTGACTATTAATAAATATGGAAGTTTCCTCAGGACATTGTGCAAATCCAAAATAAGTAAATAGAAAGCATATAAATAGTTTTTTCATAAGGTTAAATTTTCACAAAAATAATATTTATTACTTAATGGTAAAAATTTCTAACTTTTCCAAAGCTTTCTGAACCGTTTTCACTTCTTCAAAACGAAGCATTAATGTAGTATTTTCATCTTTGGATTTGGCAGGCTTTTCTTTGAAGCTTGCCAATTTTGGTTTTTGATGCAGAGTGGAAATGATGTGGTGAAATGTGTCAGACTGGAAATACTCTGACTGGGGTTTATTGATGAAATACGCCAGCATCACACCTTTTTTCAGAACAATCCGTTCAAAACCTAAATCTTTGGCCATCCATTTCAGACGCATACTTTGTAGAAGATTGGAAACTTCTTTCGGATATTCCCCAAATCGGTCAATTAAATTCGTTTCGAAAACATTCAGCTGGCTTTCATCTTCGATTGAAGACAATTCATTATAAAGAGCCAAACGTTCTTCTACATTATTCACATAATCATCCGGAATCAGGATTTGCAGATCCGTATCAATCTGAATGTCTGAAACATACATTTTATCATTTGAATTCTGATTTTCAAATAAATCTTTGAAATCGGTCTCTTTCAATTCTTCAATGGCTTCGTTGAGGATTTTCTGATAGGTATCAAATCCAATCTCAGAAATAAATCCGGATTGTTCTCCTCCCAAAAGATTTCCCGCTCCTCTGATTTCAAGGTCTTTCATCGCGATATTGAATCCCGATCCCAAATCTGAAAATTGCTCAATCGCCTGCAATCTTTTTCTGGCTTCATTTGTCAACGCAGAAACCGGAGGAGAAATCAGATAACAAAATGCCTTCCGGTTACTCCTGCCCACCCGTCCGCGCATCTGATGCAAGTCTGCCAATCCAAAATTTTGTGCGTCACTTATAAGGATCGTATTGGCATTTGGCACATCCAGACCACTTTCTACGATGGTTGTCGAAACCAACACATCAAACCTCCCTTCCATAAAGGCGAGCATTGTTTTTTCGAGTTCATCACCGTTCATCTGTCCGTGACCCGTTGCTATTTTGGCATCTGGAACCAGTCTTTGCAGCATTCCGGCAATTTCTTTCAGTGTTTCAATCCTGTTGTGGATGAAAAACACCTGTCCGCCGCGTTGCAGTTCATACGAAACAGCATCCCTGATTTGTTCTTCATTGAATCCAATCAATTGTGTTTCCACAGGCTGACGGTTAGGTGGAGGCGTTTTGATCACAGATAAATCCCGTGCAGCCATAAGCGAAAATTGCAGTGTTCTCGGAATCGGAGTTGCAGTCAGCGTTAAGGTATCGATGTTGGCACGAAGTGTCTTTAATTTATCCTTTACTCCCACTCCGAATTTATGTTCCTCATCGACAATCAATAATCCCAGATCTTTGTACTTCACATCCTTGTTAACCAATTGATGTGTTCCGATGATGATATCTATTTTACCTTCGGCTAATTTTTCTAAAATTTCCTTTTTCTGCTTGGCGGATTTAAATCGGTTCAAATAAGCAACCGTAACAGGCATATCTTTTAATCGTTCAGAAAAAGTTTTGTGGTGCTGAAATGCCAAAATCGTGGTAGGCACCAATACTGCAACTTGCTTTCCGTCGGTGGCAGCTTTAAACGCGGCACGAATGGCAACTTCTGTTTTTCCGAAACCAACATCTCCACAAACCAATCTGTCCATCGACCGGTCACTTTCCATGTCGGCTTTCACATCGTTTGTGGCTTTCAATTGGTCTGGTGTATCTTCATACATGAAAGATGCTTCAAGTTCATTTTGTAAATAGCTGTCAGGGCTAAATGAAAATCCTTTCTGTGTACGGCGTTTCGCATATAATTTGATCAAGTCAAAAGCTATCTCCTTGACCTTTGCTTTGGTTTTATTCTTTAAGTTCCTCCATGCGGGTGAACCCAATTTATTAACTTTTGGTTCCGCGCCGTCTTTTCCTGTAAACTTGGCAATTTTGTGTAAGGAATGAATGCTAACGTACAGAATATCATTGTTTTGATAAATCAATTTAATCGCTTCCTGCTTTTGTCCCTGAACATCGATTTTCATCAAGCCGGCAAATTTTCCCACACCGTGATCTATGTGCGTGACATAGTCTCCGACCTGCAAAGAAGTCAATTCTTTCAAAGTAATTGCTTCTTTTTTGGCAAATGAATTTCGAAGATTAAATTTATGATACCTCTCAAATATCTGATGATCGGTAAAACATGTGATTTTCAGATCTTCATCTACAAATCCCTGGTGAATAGAGCCAATCACGGGTATAAACTTTACATCTTTTCCGATATCCTCAAAAATATCATGGAAACGCTGGACTTGTTTTTCTCCCGAACAAAACAGATAATTTGTGTAACTTTCTTCCGTTTTGTGGTTGAATTCTTCCAGTAACAAATCAAATTGTTTGTTGAAAGAAGGCTGCGGAGTCTGCCTCAGCTGATAGGTTTCACTTTCAAAATAAGGATTGAGTGAAAATTCAACTATAGGGAATTTTTCCAAATCTTTGATGAACTCTTCCGAATCCAAAAAAAGTTCATTCGGTGTAGCGCGTTTCAATTCTCCTTTCAGTTTTTGAAAAATATCTTCTGCCAAAGTAAAATTTCTGTGTAAATTAGATTTTACAACAGCTATATTTTTGACAATCACAATGGTTTTATCTGAAATATATTGCAGAAAACTTTCACGATTATCAGTGGAAAATTTATTTTCAAGATTGGGAACGATGGTAAATTCATTGACTTTTTCTACCGATAATTGTGTTTCAAGGTCAAATGCACGGATGCTTTCAACCTCATCTCCAAAAAGCGAAATACGGTACGGACGCTCATCTGAATAAGAAAAAATGTCAACAATTCCACCACGAACGGAGAATTCTCCCGGTTCGGAAACAAAATCTACACGGTGAAATTCATAAGAAAAAAGAAGTTCATTCAGAAAATCAATGTCCAGTTTTTCATCCACTGAAACTTTCAGCGTATTTTTATTCAAAACCTTCCGGGTAACAACTTTTTCAAATAAACCTTCGGCGTAAGCCACAACAATTCTCGGTTTCCTGGCCCCATTCAAAACATTGAGAACTTCAGTACGCAAAACTACATTTGCATTGTTCGTCTGCTCAACTTCATAAGGTCTGCGGTAAGAATCCGGCAGAAACAAAACTTCTTCGCGCGAGAAAAGATTTTCAAGTTCATTCAAAACATAGACAGCTTCTTCCTTATCATCTAAAATCAACAGGACCGGATTGCCGGATTGTTTCATCAACTGCGCAGAAAAGAAGGAAAGCGAAGAGCCTACCTGACCTTTTCCGTGTATTTTTTCTGTGTGGTTTTTTTGGATTTTGGCAATGGTTTCCTGTACGAAATCAGATGATTCGTATCTTTTCAGGACATCATGAATGGTTTTTGCTTCCAAAACTTGGGCAAAGATATGTTTTTAGTTTATAAAGTTTTTAATGTTTATAAAGTAGAAAGTTAAAATTTGATTTTACCCTATTTTCACTGAAGTCATGGAAATAGAACCTCCAACCAGTTGGTTATTGAAAATTTCAATTTCGTCTTTGAAATTCTGTAAGCCCAGCGAATAAAGCAATGGATAATAATGGTCAGGCGTAGGGATTGCCAGCTTTCCGGATTCGCCTAATTCATTTATATTAAACAACTTGGAATGCTCTTTTTGCTCAATGATATTGATAAATTTATCGTTTAATTCCAGCGCCCAGTCATAACCTGAATTTTTGTCGATGTTTTGCCAATCTATCATTTTGAGATTGTGGATCATGTTTCCGCTTCCGATAATCAGAACACCTTTTTTTCTCAGGTTGGCCAATTGCTGTGCCAAATCATAATGGTATTGAGCCGGTTTGAAATAATCAATGCTCAGCTGCAAAACAGGGATATTTGCATCGGGGAACATATGCCTGACAACCGTCCATGCTCCATGATCTAAGCCCCATTCGTGGTCCAATCCGACACCTGTGGTATGAATTTCTTTTTGAATTTGCTCCGCCAGTTCAGTGCTTCCCGGTGCCAGATATTGCACCTGATATAGTTCGTCCGGAAATCCACCGAAGTCATGAATCGTTTTAGGGAAATCCATTGCCGTTACTTTCGTTCCGTTGGTTAACCAGTGCGCGGAAATTACCAAAACGGCACTTGGCAAATCCATGGTTTTTGCCCTATCAATCCAGCCCCGGGTAAATTCATTATCCCGGATCCCGTTCATAGGAGAGCCGTGTCCGACAAACATAGCCGGCATTTTGGTTTCTCTTTCTTTGAAATTATTGATATAGTTTTGAAATTGTAAATCCATTGACCAAAAATTGAATTACAAATTTCGGAATCAAAGAATTAAGATACATTGACCTATGGTAGTAAAAAAGCAATAATTGGGAAAAAGTGGAGCTGGCGGGATTAGCACCTAAAACAGTTAGCATATTATTTTACAGCATATTATCATTTAAAAATTTATTCTTCCTATCAAATTGGTGTCGGTTTTGGTGTCGATTTTTAATAATTTCAAATTATTTATTCCTTTTTTTCAGTATCAAAACTCAACAAAACTCTGTCGAGGTAGCGATGAAATAAGTGCCTGACTTCTTTTCCTAAAATATACAAATCTTCCGATTTTCCATATACTTCTCTAAAAGCAGGATGAAACATCATTTCAAGAGCTTTTTCAAAATCTTCAATTAACTTTATTTTTTTCTCTTTTGTTTTAGTTGTTTTTAACTCCCGGTAAGTTTCTATGCCAATCTCATAAATCCATGGAAAGTCTTCTTTTAGTAAGCTTATAAGCATAAGAAAACCTAAATTTGGGTTTTCTGAATTCATTCCCATGTGTATCATTTCATCAAGCATCATTGGATAAATTCTTCTTTTTCTTCTCTTAAAGTCAGGGTCAAATCTATTCTCAATTCTTAAAGGTATATTGTCAATTGATGTTTTTAGTTCGTCAAGTGCTTTTGAAGATAATGTTTTTTCAGAAGAGGTAAGAGCAAGTCTCAAATCTGACACTGCTTCAACTATATCAGCTAATGAACGCTCCTCTATGTTCCCACTTTCTTTCAAAACCTTTAAGTCTAAAGATACAGAAATTGGATTATGAACATCATTATTCCCACTTTCTAATGACTTTACTTGGGAAGAAATCTCTTCTTTTGCAGCAGCCACACTATCAAGATTATGAAGGTCAAATTGGATTATCCTTGTTGCTGCAACATCAAAAGGAATAATATCCCCTTTTCTAATTAACTGCACTAAAGGTTTACGAATTGCATGCCTGACCGCCAACTCATAAAATACATTAGGATTTTTTTCCGTTAAATCAGCAATTACTAAATCGGAATCAACAATATGTTCGATTATTTGCGTTGTTATGATTCCCGGTTCAGAAATTTTGTCAGCTCTAATAACTGTATAACCTAATGGTTCGACAGAGGTAGAAATTATATGTTTTAAAACTTGGTCTGCTCGCTCTCTTGTTTCAGAGCCTTCTTCTCCTATGGGAGAAACTACAAAACATATTTTGTTACCATTTTTTTTTGCCATAATATTCTAATTCTTTATAGGTGAGTTTCTAAATTTAAAAATCGTTTTTACAATTACAATCTATTATATAATTTTCATCATAAAAATTCATGAATTTTCTAATAGCAATAAGTGTTTCATCATATTTAAATTTAAGCAGCTTTTCAATTAATTTTGCTTGTACGTCATAAAGTTGATTAGATTTAGTATGTACTATTTCATCTCGTAAATCTTTTAAATTTCTAATATGAGAATTAGTAGGGGTGACGTTTTGAAAGAAATTTTTTGAATGATAGTAAGGTAAAACTTCTTTTACTTTATCCCAGAATTTAATATACATCTGAATTTGTTCCTTATTATAATATTCAGTCTTATCTTTTCTTACATAAATGTAAGGTATTTCATCAGGCAACTGATGATTAATAAATGATTCTAATGATGTAAACATTTGAATAATAGATGAAGTTGCAACGCCTACGTAATTGTACAGCTCATTAGTAACATTTTCTGTCAATTCATCTTCCCCATTAAGTAGCTTTTCAAATAATTTCTTTTCTTGGCTTTTACGACTTATATTATTCAAATATGCGTTATTGTAGTATATCAAAGTTAAGTCAGGCAATGGAATAATAGCTTCAGTTCCATTATAATTATAAGACATTGACATAATAAATTCGCCTTCTGTCGTTTTTATAAACGGTATATTTCCCTTCTTTAATTTTTTTAAATTTTTATTATCTCTTCTATCAGCTTTAATAGGTTCTCTGCCCTCTTGTATCGGCACTCTTTTTTCCTGATAATAATATTTCTTTTTAATATGTTTCATAAATTATTGGTTGAAGTAAAATTTATCTATTGTTAAATTATATGTTTTCCATTTCTGACGCTCCAATTATTTTTTTTTGTTTGTATGTATTTCATCTTTGAGTAAATCATAAAATTCAAATAAAAAATATATTAATGATAATGTTGTCAGAGTAACAAATGCTAACGTCAAAAAAACATCTAATCTATTACAAACAAAAATTGATTGAAGAATAAGGGGGAATAAAACCCCAAATACCATAATTGCAATTAAGCTATAAAATGTTTTGATTAATCCATTTGGAACGCCTGTATTATGGTTAATTAGTTCAGCCATTTTAGGAATAACAAATTCATAAAATTCATTACCTAATTCTGCTAAGACAAGCCTATGGAAATCTTTACCTTTTTGTTTGATATCTGCAATTGATAGTTTTTCTTGAAAGATTTCAATATCCATTGGATTTAAACCCTCATCATTAAATAATCCTTTACCATATTTTCCATACCTACCGTCTAAATAGAACCAAATTTGATTACAAGGCTCATGATACTTAGATAGGTCATCAATATCATATCTTTCCGTTACTGGAATATCATATGCCCAAGGAATTATATTTGTATCCTTTTTGTCATATATTGTTTCCATAGCCAAATATAAAGCTATAGTGCTGTGAGATATTTCTGTTTGTTCATAAAATTTATGACGTAAAGGGTCTTCACCTGAATCTCTAAGTCTTTCATAGTTCAAATCTGGATATTGCTTTTTAAATTTAGCAATATCATTGTACTTAACCCAAAACTCCCGACTACGCATTACAAAATACAATGATTGTCGAAATGCCGTTAACCTTTCTCCGAGTTTATCTATTTGTATTTGCCTATTATCTCTATCTGTTTTTAAACTAAAGATTTTTGCGGATAAATAAGCAATTACAATAGCGGAAATAATACCACCTACAGTAATTAAGTAATTTTGAATATTAATTATCCTTTCATGTGGTGCAGAATATTTCCAAAAAAGACAGGTTAGGGTCGTTCCAACTAAAACGAGAACAATAAACTTTAAATATTTGCTCATAATTATTTTTTTAAAAAAGCTTCGTTTGCTTATCTTCTTTATCTTTTGGAATTAATTGTAAATACTTTATCTGAGGTCGTTTTTCTTTAAAGTTACCGTCTTTGTCAATTCTATCCACAAATCCTTTCATTAAACAGTTTGAAAATAAAGCTTCCTTATTTCCTTTTATATTTCCTGTTTCAGGATAGCATGTTAATATGTGTCCTTCGTATAAAAAGCCAATAGTATTTGATTTCTCATTTCCTCTTGTAGTATGTCCCATCAATTCAACATAGTCATTATGTTTAAGCTCTGGAAATAAAATGTCTTCATCTTCTTTTGCTCTTACAAATATGGGTTTGTAGTTCTCATTAATTCTTTCCGCATCTGGTATTTCGTCTGAAATTCCAATTACAAGCTCTCTTTCATTTTCAATTATCTCAGCAATTTTATTAAAAATTGTTTCAGGACAATTTGTATAACTCTCTAAAATTTCAGGTTCAATCCATAGAATTTCATTCTCATCATTTACAACTCCAATTTTCTGATTATCTTTTGAAAACCTTACATTATCAAATTTCTTTTTCGTTAGAGTTCCTAAATGTTTAGCAAGCCTAATAACTTTTATAATTTTATGAAATGCTTTTGAAATCAGACTTTTAAATGTTTCATCTTTAAAGTCGTTTTTTGCAATTTCTGTTAACGCGCTTCCAACATATTTTCCAGCCGCCCATGCTGCCAATCCTTTTAATAATAAGTCATCAATATTTTCAGGTATTTGAGTTAACCAACTACCTTTTCTTACTCTTACTGGCAACTCAAAATCTACATTTTTTAATTCAGGGTATTCTTGAATTAGAAAATATCGAAGTAATTCATCAATTCCTAATAAGGTTATTCCAGCTTTTTTAGCGTCGAGATAGCCTTCATTGACCAATTTTCCTTCATAGGATATATATGCTAAAATTTTTTCTTCGTTTATTTTCATTTTAATAGAGATGAGAAGTACAACTTGTTTGTATTAAAGCTAATACGTAAAATATACAAAGTAAAGTTACTTTTCCTAAAAATCGTAAATTTTTATCTGAAATTGATGATTTATTTGCCTGTAAAAAATTATACTTTAGTTATGTATTCTATAAGATTTGAAATTAATACATTCAATTCATTAATTATATATCGAACCCTGTATTGAGAGAATATCATATCCTTTTCAAGATTATTATTTTTAAACCCATAACTGAAAACTAACGGCTCTAACTCTCCTATATAAGAATGAACCTCGGAATTTAGAAATGAGTGCTTATAGGTGTTGGAAATGTCATTAATTATTACAAGTAAAGTCTTATGTTGGATTTGAATTTCTCTGATAAAATTAGGATTATGAAATAATTGGCCAATACAGTCAATTTTGATTTTTATTGGAAATGATTTATTTTCTTTTTCATATTCCAGAACATATATCATCGATATCATTTCATCAATGGTTTTTCTTATCCAATAAAAAATTTGTTCTGTCAAAAACTTTTGTTTGTAATATAAAGGCGTTTTAAAAATACTATCAGTTATTGGGTCTGTGTGTAAAGTAGATTTTAGTATTAAGTAATCATTAAATAAATCTGTGAGCAAATCATTGACATTCTCAATTCTTTGTACTATTTCAATCCATTTAAGGTTAAGATTAGAGTATTCCATTACTGGAAACTCTCTAATCATATTATCAATATGTGTTGGCCAATCTTGCTTTTTCTGAATATCGATTTGAGGAATGTTCATATAACCTAATTATTTAATATATTTTCTAAAGGCTGAAACAGTTTGAAATATAAAAAATGCAAGACCTATTTTCAAAATGTAATCCAATGCATGTACTATAAATCCAAAATTCTTATCTGGTAAAATTCTACTTAATGTATGCGTAGGGTTTAAAAATTGAGGAAACAAATAGGAATTATCATAAAATATTTGAAATGTTTTTTTAGCACTGTCACAAGTTAAGTTTGGACGATAACTTAATTCTTCAGCAATACCAACAATCATTAGAAAGTAAAGGGATATACTAAAACCAATTGCTAATAAAACAGGTTTTAACCAATTTTGTCCAAAATCATTTGTTTGCCCAGCAAGTAGTACTATTCCGTCTATACTGAAAATTCTTTGAAGCCAATTCTTATTAGCAAAGAATTCTTTTTTCAGATTTCTCATTTCGGAAGTTTTAAAATGTAATGAAGAAATCCTATTTCCATTTTTTTCTAATGCAATTTTTAGTTGCCTGTAAATTTCTTTTTTTTGTTCAAATGTGTGGAAAGAATACGGAGCATCAGGATTTAAATTTATGTTTGAGAACCATTTAATATTTGCAGTGATAATCTCAATTAATATACTATTGGAAATTAACACCTTCTTAAATGAATTAAGAAATACATTGAACAAATGTGTTTTTCCCATATTGGAATGTTCAATTATTAGCTCTGAATTGTCTCTGAATGATTTAGCAGAAATTATTGACAGTGTGGAATAATTGTAGAAAAAACTAAAATTTAACTTATTAAAATTACAATGATTAAAAACTAAATTTCCATTGTAGTTATCTCCCGAGACATTTGTTTCTAAAATATTTACTGTAGTAAAATATATTGCACCTTCAAGCTGTTTAGAAAACTTAATTGTAATTTTATCAATAATATCTTCTCCATTATAGATAAATTGTTCCCCGAATTTCCCAGATGAGATATAAATTTCAGATACCCCTCCACTTATATCCCCAACCTCATCTTGACTGTCATATTTTAAGGTTTTTTTAAAATCAGCTCCTATGATTGTAAGTTCTTTGGATATTCTCAATGCTTTAATTGACACATCTTCATTAAATATTCCGTCATTAAATATAAAACTCTTAATTTTTCCAGCCCAAACCTGCACATAGTTAGTAAAAATTGATTCAGTAAAAACTAATGAATCAATCTCTACATTCTCAATTCTTAAATGAGCATTTATGACAGAATTTTCTCGAATTGAAACATCACTTCCTAATTTAATGTGACTAATGTGAAAATCCGAATTAATAGTAGAAGCTTTAATTAATAAACCACCATATTGACAAAAAAGGGTTTCTACTTTGAAAATATTTATTTGTGTAGAATTATGTATTAGAATTCCCCTCTCTATTCTATTATTCCCATTAAAATACAACTTTTCAATTATAGTATTATCAAATTCTAAATGACAATTAGAATCAAAATCTGGATTGTACTCTGCTGTCTTGCAATCATTAAATGCTAATCCCTTTTTGAAATTGCAGTTAATGAATTTAATACCAAATTTCAGATTTATTTTATCAAAAATTACAACATCCTGAAAAGTACAATTTTCTATAATTAATCCACGAGATTTAATATTCTCTTCAATTACAATACGATTATTGAAGTCTTCGTCTCTAACTGTAAAATCTTCGATAGGTTTTAAAAGGGAGGTTTGAAATTGGCGTTCAGTCATTTAATGTAAGTTTTAGTATTATATCAAATATAAGGAATAGTTACTTTTTCTCGAAACATTTACGTGCAGTCAATAATTTCAATTCCCGTCAATATGATTGTAATTAGTATATTTGACAGCAAAATATTGCGTGTAACGCATCATTGCTTCCACAGAATTACCACATAATAGAAGCAAATACAATGATGTAAATAGCACGTCCCGTATGGGCGTGACTACGTCATTGTATTTGCGGGTTGTGGTAAACCTTGTGGTTGCATGGCGTACGCTCACGCCTTTTTATTAGAATGTTAAACCACTAAAATTACCACATTATGAAAACGATTATTTCGTTCTTTACTATTTTAACTCTATGCACATTTTCAACTCTAACATCTTGTACAACATCTAAAAGCTATGCCTTAGAAACACCCAAAATTAGAATAGAAGCCTTTCCAAAAATAGGAGAAACTCATACTAAAGAGTTAGGAAATTCTTTAGTCAGTGAGTTTTATGTAGAACAAGCAGAATTTATAATCCTTAAACAAATTCCAAAAGCAAAATCATTTAATTTAAACTTTACGGAAGATAAATTTAAGTTTCAGGGGCATGATAAAATGGGCAGACTTTATTACAATAGTCTTTCTTCCGGTGTACTTCTAATGCCCAACAATAAGCTAATGGCAATTCACTATACATTGTCTGACCGTTTCGCCAAATACCAATTAAAGGAACAAGTAGAATTTGAGAGAGTTTATGAAGATGTAGAATCAGAAAAAAACTTTATTCAAGAATTTTTGTATAATGGAAAGAGCGGAAATACATTAAAATTTTCTTACAGAGAATTTAAAAATGACCTCATCCGCCCTGCTTTTACCCAAGAGCTGCAATATGACATTTCTGAAAGTGACACTATTGGTTTTAAATCTCTTAAAATTCAAGTAATTAGCGCTACAAATACGAATGTTCAATACAAAATATTGAGCTCTTTCTAAAACATTCAACCCAAATACTATTAAATAATAAATTATGAAAATACTATACACTTTACTTGTTTTCTCAATTTTAATTTCTTGCAGCAGCGATGATAATAATTCAAATTCTGATAACTTTTTAGGTACTTGGAGATATAATAAAGTTTCTATTACAGAACCAAATGGAGATACATTTGTTGACACAAATAATTATTGCATTCCCAATTCAACCTTAGAATTTCTTTCAAATGGGAATATGGAAGATAAATACAAATATCCTGATGACAATGGTAATTGTGTAAATGCTTCTGAATACCAAAATCCTATTATCGATTATTTTTTTGAATGGCATCAAAGTGAGAGTAACGAAATTATGATAACAACTTATTTCAATAATACTTTTCAAATAATTTACTTTTCAAATGACTTAATCATAATTGAAAGTTATTACGAATCTCAAAATCATAACAATAACATATTGAGGTATGAGCTAATAAGATAATTAAATGGCTTAAGGAATTCGAGCCATTTTTATACGCTAAATAGTTAGATACAACTACTTCGTACCATATCCTATTCTCAAAATTTCTTCCAAAGATTCCAATTGCTCGGTTGATAATTTTTCATAGTCAAATTCAGATTGATTGGAGGTTAAACTTTCTCCGTTTGTAGTGTGGTCGATTTGATTCTGTTTAGACACTACGTATGGTAATAGTTTAACTATAAATTCCAATCTCTCTTTTGGCTTCAATTGGGCTAAATACTTTTGTACTTTACTCAGTTCAGAATCCAATATAATTTTTATAGCCTCTTTTAATTCCGTTGTATTCCTATTCAACGAACCTTTCGGACGGCCATTTGGATTTCCGCTTTGTCCTTTTGAAAAGCGGGAATCAATTGTTTTTGTGTTTGTCGTTTTCATATCTGTATTTTTCCTGTTCTTTTCAGGTAATTAATTTTTTTTTATTGTGTTCACGTGTGTTCATGCTTATAAATGGTGAACACCATGAACAATCGTGAACATCATAATTTCAAATATTTATTTACTGCACCTAGTGAAATTCCTAATTCTGTTGCAATTTGTCTTTGCGAAAAGCCTTTTTTACTTAATTCTTTTACACTTTCTATAATACTTTCTCTGTCTTTATCTGATAGTACTTTCAAATGTTCTCTTTCCACTCCGAATTTTAAAAATTCAAATGAAAGGAAATTAAAAGTTTTTTGAATCTGACACACCGCAACGTTTTCGGTATCATAGATTATTTCTGTGTTGCGAGCTTTTATTTGTTTCAGATATCGTGAATGTTTATCATTATGGCTCTCGCCTATTGCAAAGCAACTATCTACAAAATTGATAAGCATTTTACTTCCCTGTAAATCATTCCGGGTTATTGGTTTTGATAAATCTCTTTTTGGGGTATGTGCAAGTGCTAATATAGAAAGCCCGTATTTGCTTTTTAATGTCTTTAAGTGTTTCATTAATGGTAATGCATCTTTTGCCTTTTCTGTTTCATTTTTTAGGTATGTAAGATTGTCAATAATTAGAATTTTTGCATTTGTTTCAATAATGCTTTGTTCTAATGACTGATTAAGATAGTCTTCAAACTGTCCATTTTCAGGAATTCCAGCATCATGATTTATTTCAACTCTTTTAAAATTGGTATCAAAAAAATAGTGCTGTTCAAAGATTTTTTCTGATTCGTTTTTTATTGAATATCTTACTTCGAATTGTTTAGCAGAAAGCTCAAAATCAAAATATAGTACAGGCTGTTTTTCTGCTTCCAGTTTAAATCCGGGGATATTTTTACCTCTACTTATACTATCTGCAATCTGAACGGCCAAAATGGACTTTCCTAAGTTAGTATCAGCAAATAAGATACAGAGTTCTCCATTATGCCAAAACTCTCCAAAAAGCATTAAAGGGATAGGACTTCTTTTTGCCTGCTCTATCCATTGGTTTGCGGTCTTTATTTGGAATAACCCGTTTTTTTCCTTTCTTATTTCGACCGTATCTTTAAAATCTTCATACGGCGAATCAATATCAAAATTAGCGGTATTAAAATAGGTTGTATTGTTATAAATACTTTTAACTATTGATTTAATTTCAGATTCAGAAAAACCGCTCTCTGCGTAATTTATCAAATCCTGTTCTGCGAATTGTTGAGATATTCCAAAACGGTTAAACGCACCCGCTAATTGCATGACGTATTGGTTGCGGTTTCCATTTTCAAATCTCATTTTTTTATTAATCCAAGTTTTTAGATAGTCTGCAATTTTATCATAATCAGTTACTTTCTCGCTCGGTTCATTGGATTGTGGCGGATTAAATGTGTCTATAAAAAAATCGTCAAGTATTTCGGCTTCTTTATTTAGATATGCTTCACTATCATAGCATAAAAAACAAGCTCGTGAAACATCTTTACATTTGTCATCGATAGTAATATTTAACTGTTTTTTAAAGAATTGCTCAAACGTTTTATAGTATTCGATATGTTCAGCAATTCCTATATTAATTCTATACACTAACTTCAATCCATTGCCACTGGGACTGGTAAACATTAATGAAGGCGGTAAGCTTCCTAATATCTTGGTTTTTGTTTGCGGAATATTGTCGAGATTATCAAGGTCAAGGCAAAAAAGATTAGAATGTTGGATAAGCCCACTATTAGAACGTGTTGAGAATATTCCGCTAAAAGTCACATAGTCAAGTTGCGAAACTTTAATTTTATTCTGCTTGAGTTTGTCTGTTGTACCCCTTAATTTATCTATAATAGTTCTGTATTTATCTCCGATTATTAATTTATGTACATCTTCTAATGTAATTTCTTTTAACGGAGTTAGATTATTGACTGGAGCTTTATAAAACGAAAATAAATGCTCTACTCGTTGAATTTTAAAATCTACGAGAGCACTTTCTTTTTGGGCTGTCCTTTTTATTAGTTGTTCTGTCATTTCATTTTGTTTTTGATTTGACTAATTTTTTCCGTTAAAGATTCATTAATATCTACGGAACGATACAGTACACGATGTCCGACTTTTACAGCGTTGAGAATTCCCAAACGTGTATAAGTGTCTAATGTCGTCAATGAAATGTGAAGCTTGTCCGCTGTTTGTTTCCGGGTATAATATTCAGGTTGTTCAGCGGTCTGTCGTTGCGGTCTACCCGATTCCTGTAATACTTCGGAAACGGATTTTTTGATAATGTTTTCTAAATCATCGGTCGAAAGTGTAATTAATTGTACCATATCTTTTTTGTTTTGATATGGTCAAAGATGAGGTTATACGTTTTCCGATTGTCCGCCTATTTTTCCGATAATCGGAAAATCATTTTTAGATTGTTTTAGTTTTGAGATTAATATAATTATTCAGCCTTGCATCGGATGATGATTTACGCAAGGATTTAAACCCTCTGCTATCTTTTATTTTTGAATGGTCATTCTCTGAAATCAATTCTTTAGATAATAACCAATCAGCAAATTCAAAGTGCGTTAAACGCTCTATCAATTTATCGTTTTTCATTTGCTGATAGATATAGCTATAATCTGTATAAGCATCTAAAATGTAGCTCCCTACATATTCAAAAAATAACTTTTCTGCCTTTTCACTTTTGAAAATTTCAGGAAAATTCGATTTATTTATATCATTTCCTCCTCTATCATTTCCGCTGAAAAATGTTTCTTGAATTATTTTGCTTTTTACGAAGTCAATGTTTTTTCTTGCTTGAATTTTGATTTTATACCAATACCTAAATTCATCATCAAACTCATCAGGATAGAAGTTTTCAAGATTCCAAAGTATTATATTCTCATAATCAATAAGTTTATCGGATATATCTTCTAAATCAATTAATTCTGACTGCAAAAAATCCAATTCTGACTTATTAGGCCTATCAGTAAACCTATAATAAGTTTCACGATTTGAATAATGTGCATTGTCTATGTAGTCTTTAACATCATAATCCGCAAAACTATGGTTCCCTAACCTTATTATATCAAATTCAGTCTTATCAAAAATTTCATATTTTTTTCTCCTTTCTGCAATAATTCGTGAAAGCTCAGGATTTAATTTCAAACTCATTTATTCAATTTTTATATCGATTGTTCATAGTTTTCGGTTCTTATAAAGGTTTACAATTTCATTTATATAAAACCTGATTTTTCTAACACATAACAGAAAACGTGTTAATTTTTGCACGTTTTCCTAACACGTTTGTTGGTTCGTGTTAGGTTTTTACCATATTTCTAACTTATACATTCTCCAAAACTTTAATCAAATTTGAATTTATATAATAGTTTGATTTCCCTACTTTTATTTTATCCAACAATCCCAGTTTTACAATATCATCCAAATAATTTGATGCCGTTTGCCTTGTAACTCCTAAATCATTCTGCAAAAAATCTATTTTGGTGTATGGGTTTTTGAATAGATTATTTATCAAATCTTGGCTGTATATTTTTGGCAAATCGGTTCTTATCTTATGTTTGGTTTCCTGCATAAGAGTTTTAATATCTGAAACTAACTGAATTGTTTGAATAGATGTAACCTCAACGCCTTTCAGTAAATATAAAACCATACTTTCCCAATCTTCATTTTCTCTAACGTCCTGTAAAACTTTGTAATAATCCATTTTGTTACGGATTATATAACGGCTCAAATACAAAACTGGAATATCTAATAAGCCTTGCAAAACTAAATATAGTATATTTATGATACGACCCGTCCTACCATTCCCGTCATAAAAAGGGTGTATACTTTCAAACTGATAATGGATTACTGTCATTTTTACCAATGGGTCAAGGTCTGAAAATTCATCGTCATTGATAAATTTTTCGAGATTTGTCATTAAATCTAAAACCCTTGCACTGTCTTGTGGTGGCATATAAACTGTCTCACCAAAAGAATTTACTAATTTTGTTCCTGCCTGTGTTCGGAATCCGGCATTATTGTGTTCTAAATTTCGCTGGATTTCAATGATATGTTTATTGAGTAACATTTTTTCATTTCGTACAACCTCAAACCCTAACCTTAAACTTTTCGCATAACTATAAACTTCTTTGGTTGCAGGATTTTTAGTTTCAATGAATATGTTTTCTTTATACAATTCATCGTGCGTTGTAACAATGTTTTCTATTTCACTACTGTCCTTTGCTTCCTGCAATGTCAGAGTATTAATTAAAATGTTTTCATTCGGAATTGTTTTTACCGTTCCTTTCAATTCTGCCAAATGCCTGTGAGATTTTGCTAATTGCTTTAAAACTTTTGGCGTTTCCAGCTCTACTTTAGGTGGTAAAAAGGGTAATTTAAAAGATTCGTTCATAAAGCTTTTAGTTTAATAATCTTAGTAGGCTTATTTTCTTTTTGCTTGGCTTGTCTGGCTCGCTCAAACGCATTGTTTAAAATATCTGCTTTTTGTTGGTCGTCAAGCTTTACATAAGTTTTCAACGCTTTAACTGTAGTATGTCCAGTAGCAATGGTCAAAGTTTCCAAATCAATTCCTTTAGCGTGGTTCAGGGTTACAAACGTCCGTCGTGCAGTGTGTGAAGTAACCATATCGTAACGTGGTACATTTACCTTTTTTTCTTTACTACCTACAAATTGTGTAATTTCCTGCAATCTTTTTAAAGTATCACATTGTTTGGTTACTTCTTTAAGGTATTCGTTAAACTTTGGTTCTGAAATCGGTTTCGGTAAATCATACTGGTACTTTTCAAATATCCGTTTTACTTCTTCAAAAAACGGAATAGTTACATTTAATTTAACTTTTTGCTGATTGATAATAATATATTTACCGTCTTGAATGTGGTTTTTATTCAAGCGGATAAAATCTGAGAATCTCAACCCTGTGTAACAACCGATCAAAAACCTGTCCCGGACGTGGTCAAGTCTTTTGTTTTGAGACAAATCTAAACTCTCCATTTCGTGTAGTTCCGATTCAGAAAGCGCAATCTGTACACCTGGTCTGTCTTTAGTCAAGAATTTAGATAAATTAATGTTGAGTTTATTGATGTAACCGCAATCTAAACCATATAACAAAACCGTTTTAATAAATTTCAAACGGCGATAAACAGTACTGGGCGCATACCCTAAATCATTCTGTAAATAATTAACAAACTTATTACGAAAGTCCATTGTAATATTTTCAAACTGTATTTGCTGTTTGTACTTTTTTCCAAAATTAATCAGACTTTGTTTTGCCTGCTCATATTTTACAGCTGTGGATTCTGTGTTTTCAATTCGTTTGGTTTCGATATATTCATCAAAGGTTTCCAAAAAGGTTTTTGGTTGTTTAGTAACAAACTGCGGGATTTTCTCAAAATACTCTTTGCTGAAAATATCTCGAATTTCTACGGGTTCGGGCTTGCGATTATAGTCCAAAATGAATTTATCAAACAGTTTAATAATAACTGATTGCATTTCATTTAGGTTAGCATTTGTTTTATTGAAATTAGGGTTTTTGGTAGTCTCTTTTGCCCTTTGTTTTTCGAAATTCCAAAGCTCCGGTTCAATTCTTTCTTTGGTATAAATTCTCACTAAACGGCTATCGTAACGAAAAACCATGAAAATTTGTTTCTTAGATTTATTCAAATTGAAATTTACAGACTTTTTGGCCTGTTTTGTAGAGGTATCCATTGCTGAATATTAATCGGTTTCAACAAAGATAAAGAAAAAACGAAATGGTGTCGATTCTGGTGTCGGTTTTTTTGTTTTTAGTTAGGTTTAGTCAACTTTAATTTGAATTAAAATCTGAATAAATAATTGATTTTCAATAAAATTAAAACCAAATCAAAATCAGATAAAAAATAAAATAGTGGAGCTGGCGGGAGTCGAACCCGCGTCCAAACAAGCAACCCATGGGCTTTCTACATGTTTATTTTGTTTTTGGTTTTCGACTACAGACCGAGAACAAACACCCTATCTGCAACTTAGTTCCTTAGTTTTCGGTAGAACTCCGGAACACCATTCTACCTATCCCCACATTGCTGTGCCTCTGGATCAAACGCCGTAAGGAAAGGCCTTTGAGAGACATTTAGCTTCTATACCTAGTACAGAAACGCCAAGATCTACTATAATTCGATCAATTAGGCAGCTAAAGCGTAATTGTTGTTGCCAGTTAAAAAGTTGAAGTGTCTGATTCACGTGGGTACACGACATTCCACGACATGCTTACACATACATTGACCTTGCTGTCAAAACCGGTCAGCCCCATAATTCAAATAACGAATCTCAAAATTCGATTTGCAAATGTACAACAAACATACCAATCCTTTTACTTACAAGTTTTGACATTTTTTTCGTTAATTTTGAGGGAAAATTCAGTTAAATGGGAATTATCATTGACAAATTGTCAAAATCGTATGGCAACCAAAAGGCTCTTGATTCAGTTTCATTTTCCATTAAAAGTGGTGAAGTCGTAGGACTTTTGGGACCCAATGGTGCCGGGAAATCTACATTGATGAAAAGCGTAGCAGGAGCTATTGTTCCCGATGATGGTGAAATTAAAATAAATGAATTTTCCGTTTTGAAACAGCCTATTCAGACTAAAAAATTGATTGGATTCTTACCTGAAAATAATCCGGTTTATTATGAAATGTACGTGAAGGAATACCTGAAATTTGTTGCTGACATCCGAAACGAAAAACAGGAACGAATCGAAGAAGTTATTCAAAAAGTTGGATTAACGCCTGAAAGCCATAAAAAAATAGGTCAGCTTTCCAAAGGATACAAGCAGCGTGTAGGATTGGCACAGGCAATTCTTTCCAACCCTGAAATCCTGATTCTGGACGAACCCACAAACGGTCTTGATCCTAATCAAATCTTGGAAATCCGTGATGTCATCCGTGAAATCGGGAAAAGCAAAACCGTAATTCTTTCTACACACATTATGCAGGAAGTGGAAGCATTGTGTTCACGCGTAATTCTATTAAACAAAGGAAAAATCATTTCCGATAGTCCGATCGAAGAATTCAAAGGACAATACAAAAGTTTGGAAGATGCTTTCCATCAGTTGACTTTATAATTTGAATTTCAACAATATATAGGAATAAAAAGTTATTTCGTTTTTTACTATAATTGCATTACTAAAATATATTTATCATGAAAAAACTTTACACTTTGCTTTTTATGTGCATATTCTTTGCACTTAATCCCAGCTTATATTCCCAGGATTTGGAAGCTGTATCTGAAGAAATGGATTCCACATACTTGAAACCGACAAGACATATAGTCAAATTGAATATTCCATCACTTGCCGTTGCCACTTTTTCATTTCAATATGAATTTTTTCCCGTTAACTGGATGTCTGTAAGCTTAGGATATAAATTCACTCCAAACAGGAAAATGGTATTTAAAGACAAAGTGATAGATTTAATTGGTGATTCAAATGACACAGATGATTTAGATGACCCGCTTGCTAAATTTTTTGAAGAATTTAAATTTAAAGGAAGTACCATTACGCCCGAAGTACGTTTTTATTTGGGACAGGGGTACGGGAAAGGATTTTATTTGGGCCCTTTTGTAAGGTTTGATAACTATAAGTTTACCTCGAGTTACCCGTTTCAAACCTATTTGGACAATTATCTAATTGACTTTGAAGGGAAATACAAAGCGTTTGGATACGGTTTAAATATCGGGTCTCAATTTACGATTGGCAAACATTTTACCATTGATACTTTCATTGGCCCTTATTTCTCGAATGTGAAAGTTGATTTCCATTCCACTTCCGATTATTACCTGACAAATGAAGAAGTTGAAGAATTCAGGGATGAATTAAATGATTTTGAGCTTCCAAATGGAGAAACTGAAATTACTCTATCTAATTCTTCAGCAAAAGGAAAATTAACTTCTGATAATTTCTTTAATTTAAGATTTGGATTGGGCATCGGATACAGATTCTAAGGTCAAAAAAAATTGCTTCCAACCACCATTGGACTGAAAAGAAAATATAAAAGCCTGGAAAATGATTTCCATCAATTGACAATTTAATCTAATGATTCGTCCTGCAAAACCTGAAGATTACACCCAAGTTGCCTCACTTATTGTTAAGGCAATGAGCGGTTTGGCAATGAAATTTACGCAAAGTTCAGATTTGAAAAAAGCCATTCCTGTCTTTGAATATTTTTTCCGGCAAAAAGAAAATCAATACAGTTTTGAAAACACATTGGTTTTTGAAGAAAATGGAGAAATTCTCGGCTCCATAACAGGCTATGGAGGCGAAAAACTTCATCAGCTCCGGCAACCTTTTCTTGAATATTTACTTCAAAATTTCGGCTTTTCACAAACACCCGAAGATGAAACTGAGCCGGGAGAATTCTATCTGGACACGGTGAGTGTTTTACCGAACCATCAGGGCAAAGGAATCGGCAGAAGGTTAATTGAAGCCATGATTGAACATGCAAAAGAAAAAGGATTTGACAAAGTCGGATTATTGGTTGACATAGAAAATCCTTTGGCTAAAAAATTATACGAACAAATCGGATTCAAAGTCATCAAAACCAAAAACCTGATGGGTGGAAAATATGAACACTTGGTTTTGTTGTCAGGTCTGGCGTAGTCGGGACCAAATACTTCTCGACTATGCTCGAAGTGACATTGTAACGGCTACTGCAACTTTCTCACCATCCATCGCTGCCGAAATAATTCCGCCTGCATATCCGGCTCCTTCTCCACACGGGAACAATCCTTTGATCTGGGTATGTTGCAGATTTTCATTACTTCTTGGAATTCTGACCGGTGAAGAAGTCCTGCTTTCGGTTGCCAGAACGATGGCTTCTTCAGTATAATATCCTTTCATTTTCTGTCCGAAAGATTGAAATCCTTTACGCATCGAAGCATACACTTCTATGGGAAGCACTTCATTCAGTTGTGAAGAATTGGTACCGGGAAGGTAGGAACAATCAGGTAATGACGAGGAAACCACTCCTTTTACAAAATCGGTCATTCGCTGAGCAGGCGCGACGAGTTTTCCTCCTCCTTTTTCCCATGCCCTTTTTTCTATCATTTGCTGGAATTCCATACCCGCCAAAGGCCCGGTAAAACCATAACTTGTAAAATCTTTCTCGTCCACAGTTACCACCATTCCCGAATTGGCGAAAATTCCATCTCGTTTTGAAGGCGACCAGCCATTTACAACCAATTCACCCTCTGAAGTACTTGCCGGAGCAATAATCCCACCCGGGCACATACAAAACGAGAATACACCTCTTCCCGTTTCCTGGCTCACAACCGAATAAGCCGCAGCCGGAAGCAATTCATTTCTGTCTTCGTTTGGAGAACAATGGTATTGGATGCTGTCAATCAATTTTTGCGGGTGTTCAATCCGAACACCTAATGCAAATGGTTTGCTTTCAATCAGAATTTCTTTTTGATGCAGTAAATAAAAAATATCCCGGGCGGAATGCCCGGTCGCCAAAATCAGTGCATCGGATTTTAATTCAAATTCATCATTGATACGGATACCTTGCAATTGATTTCCTTCAATCAAAAAATCGGTTACCTTGGAATTGAAATGAACTTCACCGCCGCACCCGATGATCGCTTCGCGCATCTTTGCAATGATTCCAGGCAGTTTGTTCGTTCCGATATGCGGATGCGCTTCCTGAAGAATTCTTTCCGTCGCTCCGAAATGATGAAACCATTGTAAGCTTCTCAAAATATTTCCGCGTTTGCCGGAACGGGTGTAGAGTTTTCCGTCGCTGTACGTTCCGGCACCCCCTTCTCCAAAACAATAATTCGATTCGGGATTCACAATTCCTTCTTTGTTCATAGCTGCCAGATCACGTCGGCGTTCTCGAACATCCTTTCCTCTTTCTATTATTATTGGTTTTAGTCCGGCTTCAATCAGCCGTAAGGCAGCAAACAATCCTGCAGGGCCGGCTCCGGCAATCAGAACCGGTTTTCCACTGGAAACATTTTGCAAAGGAGCTTCAAAATAAAAAGCGTCTTCAAAGGGTTCTCCTATAAAAACATTGACCTGAAGCTGTACAACAATGTTGCGGCTGCGTGCATCCAGTGACTGACGAAGGATTTGATAAGCATTGATTTGTTCCGGCTTTATACCGACCGCTTGCGCTAACTGGATTTTCAGCAGATTTTCTTGTGCAAAGTCTTGAGGAGAAATCCGAATGGTAACCTGTTTGGGCATATCAATTTGTGAAAAGCAAAAATACGATTTTATACGAAGTTCGAAATTCATGCTTTGAGTTCGCGTGAGGGATAGCAGCGGAAACCCCACAGCAAGGCGTGAGCGAGGAGTTTAAGCGGATAGCCCGACCCGAAGGGACACGCCCGTATTAAAAATTTTGAATTATTTGTGAAGTAGACTTTGACAAAGTTTCAACGCTACGGAAATAACTTTGTCAAAGTTGGCTGATCAAACTTTCAAATCGGACAATTAAAATTATCTTTGCAAAAATTTTTAGAACCGTAAAAAATGAAACGACTGGAAAGGAGTTCCATTTGATCGTTGAAAACAAATAAATTATTATCAAATGAAATGTGGAATTGTCGGCTTGCCGAATGTAGGAAAATCAACACTTTTTAACTGTTTGTCCAATGCAAAAGCGCAGTCGGCAAATTATCCTTTTTGCACCATTGAACCCAATGTAGGAACAGTCTCTGTTCCGGATCCCAGACTTTACAAATTGGAAGAGCTGGTAAAACCCGAACGTGTTTTACCTGCCGTTGTGGAAATTGTAGACATTGCCGGACTGGTAAAAGGAGCCAGCAAAGGTGAAGGTCTAGGAAACCAGTTTTTGGGAAATATCCGCGAATGTAATGCTATCATCCACGTTTTGCGTTG
>CAZKOC010000006.1:0-29456 GCA_964554275.1 uncultured Weeksellaceae bacterium | reverse complement strand
TTTTTGGAAAAAGGTTATCCGGATGCCAAAGTAGATTTCATAGAAACCGAAGTTCCCGGAGATAAAACAAAAACCAATCTGAAAATCAATGTCGACAGAGGCGAAAGAGTTAAAATCAAAAACATTGAATTTACCGGAAACAATGAACTTCGTGACGGACAACTGAGAAGAAAAGGAATGAAAAACACCAAAAGAAAGTCCATCAATATCTTCAAGCCGTCTAAATTTATTCCTCACAAATACAAAGAAGACCTGAAAAAGGTCGTTGATGAATACAAATCTATCGGATTCCGCGACGCTAAAATTGTTTCAGATACAGTTATTCGTGTTAACAAAAAAAATCTTGAAATTAAAATAGAAGTAGAAGAAGGGCGTCCTTATTACCTTGGTGATGTAACGTTTACCGGAAACTCCGTTTTCACGACAGAAACTTTACAACGTATATTTTCTTACCAAAAAGGAGACCGATATGACGCTGTTGGAATCAACAAAAAAATAAGTGGGTCTGAAAAAGATGACGATTTAGCCACTTTATACATGGACAGAGGGTACCTATTCTCAAGACTTATCCCTATTGAGAAAAGTGTGAGGAACGATACCATTAATTTGGAAATCCAGATATCAGAAGGAGAGCCCGCGACATATAACCGTGTAACCTTCAGCGGGAATGACGTTACACATGATCATGTGATCGCGAGAGAGCTGAGAACAAAGCCCGGCGATCTATTTTCTAAAACAGAAATAAAAAGAACCCTTTACGAATTGGCTGCATTGGGCTACTTTGAACCTACGCAAATCAATCCGGACATACAACCAAATCCTGAAAATAATACCGTTGACCTGAATTGGGAGCTGGTGCATAAAAGTTCAAGCCAGATTGAATTACAGGGAGGTTACGGAGCCGGGACATTCCTGGGGACCTTAGGGCTAACTTTTGGGAACTTCTCGGTTGCAAACCTGTTCAAAGGTGACGCATGGAAACCGGTGCCTATGGGTGACGGACAGTCGCTTTCCCTGAGAGCACAAGCCGGAAGGGGTTATCAGAACTATAGCTTCTCATTTACAGAACCATGGATCGGAGGAAGAAGACCGACAGCATTGTCAACTTCAGTTTATTATTCAAGGTATAATTACAGAGACATATACGGAGAAGAGGCAAGACTAAATATACTTGGAGCAACGGTTGGATTGAGTCAGCTTCTGACATGGCCGGACGACTGGTTCAGGCTTTCACACTCCTTCTCTTATCAAAAATATAATTTCGACAACTATGCGTTGACTGTTGGGGATTTGAATTACGAAAACGGATCTTCAAACAACTTCAATTATACCATAGGCTTGACACGTAATTCTGCAGGTCCAGATCCGGTTTTCCCGCAAAATGGTTCGGAAATGAGCCTGGCATTGACTCTGACGCCTCCTTATTCTGTTTTGAATAATAAAGACTATTCAAGCATGTCAGATGTTGAAAAATTTGAGTGGCTGGAGTATTATAAAGTCAAAGCAAGAGCCTATTGGTATAAAGAGTTAGCCGGTAAATTAGTTCTCAAAATGGGAGGAGAGTTTGGTTATTTAGGAACTTATAACAATAAAATCGGAACCATTCCATTCGAAAGGTTTTATTTAGGAGGAACCGGTTTGATGGGGAATCGATTCGACGGTAGGGAAATCGTTCCATTAAGAGGTTATGAAGATGCTACACAATCCGGAGGAACACGCGAAGACATCACGCCGACAGGAGGAGGAAGCATTTATGATAAATTTACTTTAGAATTAAGATATCCGATCACAATGGGACAGCAAGCGAAAATATTCGCGCTTGGTTTCGCCGAAGCAGGAAATACATGGTCAGATACAAAAGATTTCAAACCATTTGAATTAAGAAGATCTGCCGGAGTCGGGGTACGTATATTTATGTCTGCATTCGGTATGTTAGGATTTGACTTTGGTTATGGGTTTGACAATACGATGTTTAGCAACGAACCGTCAGGTTGGCAAACGCATTTTATTATTGGACAACAATTTTAAAAACATTAATTTTGCCTAAAATTACATGGCATAATTTTCGATAATACATCAACGACATGAGAAATTTGTTCATCTTTACTTTATTAATCGGGCTTTCCACACAACTGGCTGCACAGAAGTTCGGCTATGTTGATACCGATTATATTTTGGAAAATCTCCCACAATACGTTCAGGCTCAGCAAAGGTTAAAAACCCAGACTGAACAATGGAATCAGGAAGTTCAAAACAGGCAGGACGCACTCAATAAAAGACAAGCCGACTTCCTGAATGAAAAAGTACTGCTGACCGACGAACAGATCAAAAAAGAACAATCAGAGATTGATGCTGAAATTGTAGCCATAAAAGTTTTACAGGAAAAAAGATACGGCCAGGGGGGTGACTTGATCAAACTAAGACAAAGTCTGGTAAAACCCATACAAGACCAGGTTTGGAATGCTGTAAAAAGCGTTGCCGAAAAAAGGAGCTACGGGTTTATCTTTGACAAGGGAAGCGATCTGATCATGGTTTATACAGATCCGAAATTTGACATCAGCAGGGAAGTCTTGTTGCAGCTCAACCCAAATGCGGTAATAAAAGAAGAGCCTAAATCCGGTGGCAGCAATAAAGGTAACAGTTCATCATCATCCAAAGGAAAAAATACATCAAAACCATCTTCTAATCCAAAAGGTTCAACTGCTCCTAAACAAAACGTAGGGGGAGGAGACAGAGCTATAAAGAAATAATTTATAAATAAAAACCTAGTAATTAATATTATACAAAAAATGAAAAATCTAAAATTAATCGCTGTTTTCGCTATGTTGATTGTAGGAAGCGTAACAGTTTCTGCACAAGAGGTAGGACACATCAATCCTTATGCGTTAATACAGTCAATGCCCGAAAAAATTAGTGCTGACAATGAGTTGAAAACACTATATGAGCGCCATGAAGCAGAAATCAAAAGACAAGAAGACGCGCTTCAAAAATTGGTAACTGATACCCAAAAAGAAATGGATGGTAAAACAGAAGACCAGATGAAAGCGATGGCACCTCAGCTTCAGGCAAAACAGCAGGAATATCAAGCCGGACTTCAAAAATTACAAACATATCAGCAGGCTGCTACAAAAGAAGTAACGGAGAAAGAAGAAGCTTTGATGAAGCCTATCAATGAAAAGGCACAAAATGCTATCAATAAAGTAGCTGCTGCCAAAGGTTTGAAATATGTAATAGATGCGAGCGTTATATTATATGCTAATGGCGTAGATATTTTGGCTGATGTGCAAAAAGAATTGGGAATCAAATAAAATAAAATCCTGAAAAACCTATAAGCCGTTTTTATTTCTGAAAACGGCTTTTTCTTTTTAACTTCGTGTCAATTTAAAAGAAATGAATTTTACTGAGACTGATCTAAAAGGTTGCTTTATAATCCAACCGAAGGTATTCGAAGATAATAGAGGCTATTTCTTTGAAAGTTATAAAGAACAGATAGTTTCTGAAATTCTGGGTTATGACATTAATTTTATTCAGGACAACGAGTCAAGTTCTAAATATGGTGTCATAAGAGGATTACATATGCAACGCGGCGAATTTTCCCAGTCAAAATTAATACGGGTATTGTCCGGTAAAATTTTAGATGTGGCAGTAGATGCCCGTAAAGATTCCCCTACTTTTGGACAGCATATTTCCGTTGAATTGTCAAGTGAAAATAGAAAACAATTTTTCATTCCAAAAGGTTTTTTGCATGGGTTTTCCGTATTGAGTGAAAGTGCTGCCGTTTTTTACAAATGTGATGCATACTATAGTCAAGTCTCCGAAGATGGTTGTTTTCCATTGGATAGTCAGCTGGGTATAGACTGGGAAATCAGCAAAGAAAAAATGATTTTATCAGAAAAAGATAGTCACGCCAAACTGTTTTCAGAATTTAAACCCTATTGATTAATGAAGAAAGTTTTGATTACGGGAGCAGATGGTCAATTAGGGAAATGTATACATGATGCTTTTCAGCAAAACCCTATTCCCGGTTTTCAATTCCTGTTTTTGGACAAAGATCAACTTGATATAGCACAGCAACAGCTAATTGAAACATTTTTTTTTAGTAATCAAATAGATTTTTGCGTGAATTGCGCTGCCTATACCGCGGTAGATATGGCCGAAACAGAAGTTGAACAGGCTTTTAAAGTCAATTCAGACGGTGTGAAGTATTTGGCAGAAGAATGTAATGAACAAAATGCCACCCTTATACATATTTCTACGGACTATGTTTTTGATGGAAATAACAGCAGGCCTTACGCACCTGATGACCAGGCCAATCCGATAAATGTTTATGGAAAATCTAAACTGGAAGGGGAAAAATGGGCGACAGAGCTCAATCCAAAAACAATTATCATCAGAACTTCCTGGGTTTATTCACAGTATGGAAAAAATTTTTATACAACTATGCTCAGGCTCATGAAAGAACGTGATGAACTGAATGTCGTTAACGATCAAATAGGGAAACCTACAGACGCAAATGATCTGGCTAAATACATTTTGCAAATCATTTCATCAAATGACGTTAACTATGGAATCCGAAATTTTACGGGAAAAGAGATAATGTCCTGGTATGATTTTGCTAAAAAGATTGCAGCTGAAAACGGTTTTTCCACCAGAATTAATCCTATTCCTACTTCACAACACCAAACTCCTGCAAAAAGACCGATGTGGAGTGTTTTAGAATGATTGGCCCGATCTTAAATTTATTTTGCTTTAAATAAACTATATATGTCATTAGGAATTTATCATTATGTTTCAGACTTTTGGGACAATAAAAGAATCTAATGATCGGAACTCTAATTGAACAAGTAAATGGTCTCAGGAAAAAGGGGTTTTTCCACCTCGCCGTTTCAAACTATTCGGTTCAGTTTATTGTTTTCAGCTCTCATTTACTGATTGCTAAAATTATGTCTCCCGATGATGTGGGGATCATAAAATCGATTGAAACCCTAACCGGTATTGCTGTAGTGTTAGGTGGCGGCGGGGCTATCTTTGCCATTCTGAAGCTAATTCCCGAGAATAAAGATTTGAAAATTCGCAGCTTTCTTCTCGCTTACTCTATAAGATATACGCTCTTTTATTCCGTTGCTGTCTTTCTTTTATTCTGCTTATTGACCTATTTAGGATTGCTTTCCGATGATAAAAAATATGACAGTTGGTTTTATTTATATGCGTGGGTCATCATCCCAAGTGTATTGACACAATTATTGATACGCTACTACCAGGCGATTGATTTTTTTAAACGAATCAGTACTGTAATTCTTTACCTTAAATTAATTTCTGCAGTAATTGTATTAGGATTTACCTATTACTTTTTCATTAACGGATATATCATTTCCACAATTATTACCTCTGTAATATCATTGCTTATCCTGCTCATCGATTTAAGGAAAGAATTGTCTTCTAAATCAGATGAAACATTTGTTTCGTTAAAAAAGTATTTTAATTCGCTTTCCAACACAGCATTTGTATCACAGATTGTTGATCAGTTGAAATTAAATTCCGGTTTTTTGATCGCTTATGTCCTTTTGACTGACAAGGTGGAGTTTGGTTTATATGCTTTTGCACTGATTTTAGTACAGGGAATGAATGTTTTAGTTTCAAGCGTACAACAGTTCTTAATTCCGAAAATGTCCGAAACTTCACAAGACCTCAAAACTTTCTTTGAAAAATATGCCGTATTCGAAAAGAAATTTAACTGGATTTCGGTTGGCCTTTTTGTGCTGGCACAAATCTTTATTCCATTTTTGGTTTTATTGATTTATGGTGATAAATATGATGATGCAATCATACTGTTACGGATAATGCTGGTCGGCTGGCTAATCCAGGGTTTTTATAGTTTAAAGGGGATCATTTTTTTAAGCTTAGGGAAAATGCGGTACGTTTTGTATGCTTCATCTCTTATCCTGCTCATATCATTTCCGGTTATGTACTATCTCACCTGGAAATATACCGGGGCCGGAGCGGCATGGTCTTATGTAGTTCAAAATGTTGTAAGTTTGGGATGTTTAATCTTCTTTGAAAAGAGACTGGTTAAAAAATATTATTGATGTCGGCAGAAGAAATAACAATACAGGAATCTCATAGCTCCAGGTTTAGAAATATACTGATTCTATTGCCTGTTATAGTCATACTGGTTTCCGAAATTTTAATGTATTACCAAAGCAGCCTTTCAAGCCCTTTGAAGGTAGCCGCTGTTTTTTATATGATAATTTTTGCTGCTCTAAAACTAAAATACCATGGAGGATTAATCCTCTCCATATTATGCTTTCTGCCTTTTTTCGTTTACGGAATTCTCATTTCATTCCGTTTGGAAGCAGCTATTGAAGAAGGCATCAGGTATCTTTTCCCCATCAGTATCTTGCTTTACAGTTATACCTTAAAAAGAGACTTCGGGTTTCTGTTGAAATGCTTCATCATTTTTGTTTTGATCAATGATTTCTGGCAAATCATCAATTATATAAATTGGGCAAGGGGTGTAAGACAGTGGTTTTATACATATAATCCTTATTGGGACACCTGGGTAGCCAACAAAACAGCAGGAGTAATCAGGGCAACCGGCATCGTAGGCTTTTTTGGGCTTTTTGGCTTTATAAACCTGATCGCATTTTTTCTTACGAAAAGATATTATCACGGAAAAGGGAAAATAGTTCTGCTTATAATTTTCGCTGTTTCCATGTTTTTAAGCTTTTCCTACAAAACGCTGGGAACATTTTTGGTTTTGATCTTCCTGGAGATGAAAAATAAACTACGGGTATTTTTGTATGTTGTGGGTATTTTTGTAGTCGCGTTTATAACTATGCCTAAACTGGTCCTTACAATGGAAAAGAATGCCCGTTACAGGCTTGTAGAATATGTCCTGGAAGGAAATTCCGCCAGGGGAGACTCTTACCGTGTGATGTTTGAAGAAATGGGGCGGTTAAACTTATTTGGAAGAGGGATTGGCTCTTTCGGGGGGCCGTCATCGGTAACCTATCATTCACCCGTTTACAAAGAAGTAAAGTTTAACTGGTATACAACTCCGGAATTAACCACCACAGATACTTATTACCCCCACCTCTTTGTGGAAATGGGAATCATCGGCGGGCTTTTTTACATGTTTATCATTATTTCGCCTTTGATTTTCTTACGTTGGACCATAGACAAATTCAAAATAGTTTTTGTAATCTATTTCGCATTGCTATTCGATGCGTTATTTGCTTATTCTATCAATAATATTGCATATTTGATATTATCTTTGATTTTCATTTACCCTATTTATTACTACAATGAAGAATCCCGAAATCCCTGAAGATTATGTCTGTTAACCTCCCTTCAAAAAGCGCCATTTTTTTCATTTGGATAATTCTTATGATTTATCTTGGGTTCAATTTTTTCAAAAAACCCAGCGATATCTTTTTTCAGATGAGCTATGATTGGGAAAAAGTTTCCAATATCGATTCCATAGGCAGTGTAGATATTGATTCCGTCTCTTTTGATTTTCTGGTTTTAAAAAATAACCTGAAAAATACCCAAAACATTTCAACCAATAATTCTTATAAGCTGACTACCCCAAAAACGGTTTATTATTTCAGGACTTCCGACCTTATCACATCAGGAAACAGCATCGTATTTTCAGGAGTAAGATGGATCAACGGGTATCCTGAAAAAGATCTGAAAACAGCCGGCTTACAGGTTATTGACTTACCGTTAAAACAAGACGGGAAAAAATCTGTCGTTACCATAGGTGATTCCGAAATGATCTGGCAATCAGGGCGTGACATCAGAAAATGGCTCCATTTGAAAAATCAGGATTTGATTTTTGTAGGGTCCAAAAAAGACGTAAACGGATTTGCCCATGAAGCCTCCATTTATGCAACTTCTGAGGAAATTCTCAAAAACCTGGATAAAATTCCTATCGCCGAAAATTATATTTTATTTTTTGGGGCACAGGACAAAGCGACCGATAAGGCATTGCTAAAAAACAATGTATGCCAAATACTTTCCAATCTGGCGGGACGTAAAGAAACTCAAAAAGTCATTGTTATAGCTTTGCCTCCTTCATCTGTTGAAGCTTTTGAACAATACAATATCAGCTATAATGAAATCCTTGCACAATGTACCGCTTCCATTGACAAATCAATCCTGGTTCCTCTGCATGAGCGCCTGAAAGGCGAAAGCGATTATTTGGCAGAAGACGGTGTTCATCTCAATGAACAGGGATATTCTGTATTGGTCAAATTACTTGATAAAACATTGAAATGACATTTTTGAGCCGGACAAAAGAACCTTTGTTTTATCTTTCATTGGTCAGTGTATTGATTACATTGGTTTTTCCTGAGCATGATATTAATTCCAAAGCAATTATTTTTTGCGCTGTTTGCTGGTTATTTTACAATTCTTTTTCAGAAAAATTAAACTTACTTAAAAAAAATCTATACCCGTTTCTTATAACCAGTGCTCTTTTTTGGATCAGTTGTTTAGGTATGATTTACACACAAGATACTGAAGAGGGAACTAAGATTTTAACCAGAAACCTGCCTTTTTTCATTTTTCCTTTGATTTTTTCTACGGTTAAAATAAATGAGAAGCCAATTCTCTTTCTTCTAAAATACTTCAGCTTTTCAGTCATACTTGCTTCCCTGTTTGCATTGGGCAAGGCTTCTTATCTTAAAATCAATAATTTAGGTGATTATTTTCATTTTATAAAACTGGAAGTATTACAGGATAAGCACAATACTTATTTTGCTATGTTTTGTGTGGCTGCCATAGCTTACTTTCTGTTTAATTTAAAGAAAAAAACCTGGTGGTATGCGGGGTGCATAATTTACCTGTTGGGCTATATTTATTTATTGAGTGTGCGGATAAGCATTGTAGCATTGGTGGTAGTTGCAGTAATTTACCTGATTTCAAACCGCAGAAGCTTTCCGGTAAAATATTTTTACCTGACTCTTATGGGTTGTGCGCTGATTCCTGTTTTGTTTTATTTTTCTCCCAGCTTTCAGGAGAAATTCAATCCTTATACCCCGCAAGGAGAAGCTATATCTGATATGGGTTCCAGAAAAATCCACTGGCAGGCCGCTCTTGACCAAATTACCGGAAACAATGTCTTATTAGGAGCAGGAACCGGTGACGGACATACCGGGCTTTATGAAAACTACAAAAAATTTGGATTTGAAACAGGATTTTTAGAAAAATACAATGCACACAATCAGTATATAGAGACTGTACTTTATTATGGTCTGATGGGATTGACTTTGTTGATTGGAATGTTATTTTATGCTTTCCGGAAAAACCTGATTCTGAAAAATTATCTTGCTCTCACTCTTATTGTCGTATTTTCTGTTTTTATGCTTACGGAATCTATCCTGCAAAGACAGGACGGCATCGTTCTGTGTGCGTTTTTTATATCTTTATTTTCAATGAAAGAAAAATTGGAGGAGAAAACTCATAAAATTGTATGAAAGAGTCAAAAAACAAACTTGCAATCTTCGGTCCTTATCCTCCACCTTTAGGTGGGATTTCAGTCCATATTGAAAGAATTTCAAGATACCTTGGTAGTGAAAAGGTTCCTTATACAATATTTAATTACGGTTATTCAAATTATCCAAATGTAATTGCCACAAAAAAAAGCCCTTGGTTTTATATCAAATTTCTATTTGAAAAAAACTTTAAACTAATTCATTTCCATAACAATGTCAGTTTAGAATTTTTATACTATTTTGTTTTTTCTTTTTTAAATAAAACGCCTTTCCTGATTACCATTCACGCAGAAAGCCTTCTCCACTATAACCCCATAATAAAGGAATTTTTTATGTTCTTCATAAAACATACTAAAAAAGCAAAGTTTATTTCTGTCTCTGAAAATATATATACGTTGTTAAAAGACGAAAAATCAGATATTTTGTTTTTACCGGCATACGTTCCGCCCGTATCCGTAAATTTTAAGAAAACTGAAAAAGACGGGAGATTTAATTTTTTATTCAGTGTATGGAGACTGACTGAAAATGAAGCGAAAAATGTATATAATGTCCCGCTAGCATTTGAGTTTTTAAAAAATAATAAAGAGAAATTCAAAATGATTTTTATGATTGGGAGCAAAGAATCTTCTGATTTGAATTATTTGGAGAGATTGGTTTCAGATTTTGAATTGGAAAATGATATTGAAATTATTTTTAATGAAAACATTGTGGATTATGTCCAGAACTGTTCTTTTCTTTTGCGGACAAACATAGCGGACGCTTATGGGATTTCTTTGCAGGAAGCAATGGATTTAGGTGTTCCGGCAATAGGTTCGGATGTATGTTTAAGACCCAAAGGAACTGTATTGTTTGAGAATAATAATTTAAATGATTTGACCAGTAAAATAAATCATGTTGTAACGACTAATAAGAGTGAATTACTGAAAGATAAGGAAATTTTGAACTATCACCTCCAGCTAATTGACCTGTACAAAGCTCTATTATCATAGTATCAGGTTTATTTTATTATCCCTAAATACATAGCTTTTCTTATAACTTCAGGAGCAGTGTTTACACTGAGTTTGATATAGATATTTTTCTTGTGGGTTTCAATAGTACCTTTACTCAGGTATAGCTTTTCGGCCATTTCTTCAGTAGAAAAACCAAGTGCAATTAGTTGTATAATTTCTTTCTCACGAGTTGTGACAATGTTCTTATTGAACTCCAGATTAAATATTTTTTCATCTGCTCCCTGAAAATAATATCCGCCTCTAATGATTTGTTCAATTGCAGTCCTCAGTTCATGAACAGGACTTTCCTTTTGTACATATCCGTCAATCTGCCGATGAGGGATGGTTCCCACAAACATACTTAAGATCAGTATTTTGATTTCAGGAAATTCTTCTTTTACAATTTTCACAAATTCCAACCCATTGATGCCCGGCATGGAAATATCGGTTATAAGAAGGTCTATCGGATTTTCCTTTAAGTAAGAAACGGCTGTTTTTGCATTGTTGGCTACAAACATAACTTGGATGGTTGTGTCCTCTGAAAGCAGAGAATTTAATCCGTCCAGAAAAAGCTGATGATCATCTACTATTCCTATCCTGGTTTTCATTCTTGTTTGTTTTTAGGCAGATAAATAGAAATGGTTGTTCCGTGCTTTAGTACGGAGTCGATGGAAACCTCTCCTTTTAGTTCTTTGATACGCTCTTTTATGTTTTTTAACCCGATGCCTGAATGATTTCCTCCTTTAAATCCAACACCATTATCTTCGACCATAATTGTCAAATTGCCTTCATGCAGAATACAATTCACATCTATTTTAGTTGCTTGGGAATGTCTCGAGATATTTGCGAAAACCTCCTGAAACACCCTGTACAGATTAGTCTTTTCAAATTCAGTTAAGCCGTTTAAACAATCTTCGGGGAAAAGAGTCAAATGCACTTCAAATTCTTTATTTAACTGATGAATTTCAACCAAATCATTTATCAACTCTACCAACGATTTTCCAGAGTCTGTACTGACACTCAGGGCATGGGAAATAATTCTTATTTCTTTAGTGACATCGTTTAGCTGATCTATGTGATAGTTTAATTGTGTGTTTTTGATTTCTCTCTCATTAAGAAGTGAAAGATTGATTTTCATTGCCGCAAGGGAGCTGCCTACGCCGTCATGCAGTTCTTTGGAGATCCTCGATCTTTCCTGGTTTTGTCCGGCAATTAAAAATTTGATTTCATTTAGTTTTTGTGTCTGTTCAATGGATTCTTTCTCCTTTTCAAACAACAGTAAATCCTGCTTACGGATAACTTTTTGACTCGAAGCCTCTTTTTTGTAAACATACGCAAGGATTATCAGAAAAAGAACTAAAATTAAAGCGGTTATGAAAATCCATAATTTTTGCTTTGACTGGATTTCGTTTTCTTTATTCAACAAGTTAATCTTATTGCTTTTCTGTTCAACATCAAATTTTGTTTGGACTTCATGAAACTGTTTGTTTTTCTCCACACTAAATACGCTGTCCTGTAGTTTTTGAAATTTTACCTGAAATTCATATGCAGTTTTATAATCTCCCTGTTTCATGGAAACCCTTGATAGGCTTTTATATAATTGAATTGTATATTCATTTTTATATCCTTCTTTCAGTAATTCGAAAGATTTTTCATAATACGATTGAGCTTTGGGTACATCTTTTTTAGCCGTTTCATAATACACACCGAGGAAATAATTAGAAAAAAACAAAACATCAGGGTTATTTAACTGATCAGCCAGATTCTTTGCTTTTTGTAGTTGTTTGAAAGCTTCCGGATAATCTTTTTTAGAACCAAAATTCAAAATAGTAACCGCAATATTTATTCGGGAACTTATTTCGCCATATATATATTTATTAGATTGATATAACTTTAATGACTTTGTAAAGTATAAAATGGCACTATCTTTTTCAGTTCCCATATATAAAACTCCTAAATTACTATAAACACGATCAAGCCGCTTGCTTAAGTTCTTTTCTCCAAGTGATTTTGCTTTATGATAATACGTTAATGCTTGAATAGTGTCTTTTTCGGTTACAAGAATATCACCTATATAAGTAAGAGTTAAGACTGTGTTATCACTAAGCCCATTCGTTTTTTCTGAAATTCTCAAAGACCGGTATAGCTCTTTTAAGGCTTTTACATAATTATTTTGCAATGAATAAATTTGTCCAATTTGCGTGTATGCCTTGGATAATATATCATTATTTTTGGATTTTTTAGCATATCTGACTGCATTTTGTGTATAAGAAAACGAAAGTGAGTCCTCTCTTTTTAAATAATAACAGTACCCTAACCCATAATTGGTTTTTGCTAACCAATTATCATTATTGATTTTCAAAGCAATTTTATGAGCCTGTTTTACATAAATTAAAGCGGAGTCTGTCTCATTATCACATATTCTTTCGTATTCTGTGTATAGAAGTTCTAACTCGTCTGTTTTAGATTGAGAAAATATTGTTATAGGACATAACAACAGTGTTAAATAAAAAAGGCTTTTCATAAGTAATTCAAAAATACCATAATCGTGGGATTTTTTCGAATGAAAGCCATATATATATTTGACAAAATAATAATAATAATGAAAAACATAAATATATTTCTTTTCTTTTTAATTCTAATACATTCTCAAGCTCAGACATTTGACGAAATTTTATCTGGAAATTTAGAATATTCAGTTAAAATATATGAAAATGAGAATATTTTAATTACGAATTATGATGATGACACTATTTTTTCCGGATTTTTAGCTTTTCAATCAGACATAGGGAGCGTAACTATAAGAGCAGAAGTGGAACATGCAATAAGAATAATTCCGATAACCACTAACGATTCTGGAAATATTTTAGGTTCAGGCACCCAGATCGGGCAGCGACCTCCAGTTAGTGGTGGGGGAGTCCTAAATGCTAAAATCACGCTCTATCCAAATCCTGCTGCCAATTCAATTCAACTCCAATCCACAGAAAATATAGTTGGATATAAAATATACGATTCGCGGGGAACCTTAAAATCAGAAAACAAACTCTTAAGAAATAATCTCTTTTCCGCTAACATAAACAATCTTACACCCGGCATCTATTACATAAACATCTTATTGGAAAACGGGCAAACCATTTCAAAACAATTTATTAAAAAATAAAATTAATCATATGAATAAATTCATAATATCGTTATCCTTTTTTCTCCTGATTACAAAAGAATTGGATGCTCAGTTTGGTCCTCAAAGAGTAATTTCTAATGCTAATGGCGCAGGATCTTCTTACGCAGCGGACTTAGATGGAGATGGAGATTTGGATGTACTTTCCACCGCCTTCTTTGATAACAACGTTGCCTGGTACGAAAATTTAGATGGACTAGGCACGTTTGGCCCTAAAATTATAATTTCTTCCGGAAGTGAAATCGCATATGCTCCCAGTATCGTTATAGCACATGATTTCGACAATGATGGTGATATTGATATTGCTTATGGTACTGTTCATGGAGAATCTATCGTTTGGTTTGAAAATACAGATGGTTTAGGTAACTTTCAATTAGGACAGGTTATTTCAAATGAAGCTGACAAAGTAAATAATTTATTCGGCATTGACATTGATTATGACGGTGATGTAGATATTCTCTCTGCTAGCAAGGTTAACGCTGGGACTGGCATTTATGGAGAGAGCAGGTGGTATGAAAATGTAAATGGTGTTTTTACATTAAAATATGTATTCCCCGGTGAAAATGGTTCAGCGATCCTTGCTGCAGATTTAGATAATGATGGATTTGATGATATTATAAAGTCCGGTAATGGTATTTCATGGCATAAAAATAATGGTTCTGGCATATTTGGGGAAGAACGAATCTTAGGTATCCACCAAGATATTCATGATTTTGATGTTAGTGATGTAAATGGTGACGGATATCTGGATATTATATTTACTGTCTTCTTAGAAGATAAATTGGGTTGGTATAAAAACGAGGGTAATGGTAATTTCGAATTACAAATAATTTCACAAAACTTTAATGCTGCTTTCTCAGTCGGTGCATTTGATTTTGACAATGACGGAGATACAGATATAGTTGCAGCATCCGGCTTAGACAATATAATGATTTGTTATGAAAACGTTGATGGAAATGGCTTTTTTCAGGAAGTACAAACAATTGACGAAAACATAAGTGTTGTATACGACATAAAAAACTACGACTTAGATTCTGACGGAAGAAATGATATTCTATATGCCGAAGAAACGTTTGGTTACATTGCCTGGCATAAAAATACTGATTTTTTAGGAACAAATGAAAATGAAGCTCAGAAGCAAATCCAAATATTCCCCAACCCTGCTACCGATATTGTAAATGTTTATTCTGAAACAGAAATAGCAAATATAAAAATTTATGATGCATCAGGAAAGCTGATAGCTGATATTGAGAATAAAAATAACTTCCATGTAGGTAACTACCCCAATGGGACATACTTCATAGAAATAAGAGATATAAAGGGGATGCGGTTTAAAAATACTCTAATAAAGAAATAGCATCGTTAAAATATTGAATGTCAATATTTTAATATAATAACGATTTGTCAAACAATAAATTTTAATTAATTTTTAAAACTTTTTATTATGAAAAAACAACTTTTTTTAGCAGCAATTACGCTTGGGTCATTTGCATTTGGACAAAACATTTTTCCTCTCCCTAGTGGAAATGTAGGGATTGGAACTACAGCTCCCGTTGACAATTTAGAAATTAAAAATGCTTTTAGCTTTCATAACGGGGGAAACAAAGTAATTTTTCTCGGAGCAATAAATTCTTCAGGAGATACTAATACTTCACAGTACGCAGGAGAAATCAGATTTGATCCTGCAAACGGGAAATTGTCAATGGGTGTATCAGGGACAAAAAGTACGTTGCCAATAACTGCATTTACAATAGATACCAGCGGAAGGGTTGGTCTGGGATCTCTAAATCCGGATGAAAGATTAACCGTAAATGGAAAAATTCATGCAAAAGAAATAAAAGTTGACTTGGCTATACCCGCAGATTATGTTTTCCAAAAATATTTTACAGGTTTTTCTACGCTAAAGCCGGAATATGAAATACTTTCTTTAAATGAGATAGAGTCATTTATAAAAGATAATCATCACCTGCCTAACATTCCATCCGCACAGGAAATCCAGGAAAATGGTTTTCATTTAGGGGAAATGAATAATTTGTTATTACAAAAAGTGGAAGAACTTACGCTTTACATCATAGAACAAAACAAGCGCATAGAAGTTTTGGAAGCGAACCTTGCCGAGAATAATTAATTCATAGTTTAATTTAAAATGTTATATTATGAAATTTTCTAAAAGTACATGCTTTATTATTTTTTTGATTTTTCCATTCTTTTACGGAATCTCTTTTGCTCAATCTAAAAGCATTCTTTCAGATTTAGTAAATGATGAATTTAAAAAATATGGGAATGATTCAGAAGTTGTTTCCAATCTCTTAAAAAATGATAGAGAATTTAAAAACCTGAGCCTTCCTGTAAATCTTTCTTCATATATATCACACTATAATAAAGAAAGGGCTGCAGAAATAATAAGAAATAATGCTCCTTTAATCTCCATAGAGTTAAAAAATATATATGGTCAAAATCAAGTTTTGGATTTGATTAATTCTTCCGAAACTTTTAACAACTTAAAAATTTCAACAGCATTGGGAGAAAAATTTCTTTTACGTGATTTGAAAATTATTCATTACAGAGGTATTATACGAGGTATTGAAAATAGTTTTGTTGCTCTTACTCTTACCGAAAATGAAATGTCTGGAGTAATTTCAACAAATGACGGAAACTTTGTCTTAGGTAAGTTAGAGAATTCTGAACAACATATATATTATAATGATGAATCAATTGGCCAACAACTATATTGGTCCTGTAATGCTGAAGAAAATGATAAATCTATTAAATCTAACTTTACGTATTTCCCCAATATGGGTAATGACAGTAAAAATGTTATTCAGAAATGTGTAAAGATTTATTATGAAACTGATTATGAGATTTTTCAGAATAAAGGTAGCGTTGCCAATGTAGTTGCGTACGTAACTGGCTTACACAATCAAGTTTCAACTTTATATATTAATGAAGGTATTAATATGCCTCTTTCCGAAATAATGGTTTGGGATACAGATACTCCTTATTATGGGAATTATGCTGGAATCAGGAGCGACTTCAGTCTTTATCTTCCAAGCTTAAATGACGCAGACTTAGGACATTTTTTAATGTTTACCACTCCCTCCTCAGAAAGTTACCCAGGAGGATATTCCACAACTGGTGGGGTATGTGGACTGTCTGAAATTCAAAAATTATCAGTAAGTACTATTAATAATTTTTATTATACCGTTCCTACGTATAGTCACAGCGCATATGCTATTACTCATCAATTTGGTCATTCTCTAGGGTCTCAAGATACTCATTTTTGTGTATGGAATGGCAATAATACTTCAATTGACGGATGTGGTTTTCAAACTAATGGCAATGGCTGTCCTGGACCTATTCCTTCTTTAGGAGGTACTATTATGAGCTTTTGTGATCGTATTCCAGGTGTAGGTATTAATTTTTCAAACGGTTTTGGCCCCCAGCCAGGTGATAAAATAAGAGTTACAGTTGCAAATGCTCCTTGTTTAGATGAGTGTTTTTATTGCGAAGAAAATCTGATTATAACTGAGCCTATAACGGTTAATACAACACATCAGGTTAGCAATAAAATAGAAGCATATTCAGAAATTAGTCCAAATAAGAATGTCTATTTCAAAGGAAACCAAATAATTTTAGGCGAGGGTTTTAGCGTGACGGGGCATCGTACTGGAGACTTTAGGGCTATTGTAGATCCGTGTTCATCAGGTGGTGGAAAGGAAAAAGAAAACCGGTCACAGGATGAGTTCAGGATTCAGGAAAATAAAATTCAACCGGTTCTTTCTCCGAACCCCACATCATCTTTCCTGAATGTTACCAATATTGAAGATATGTATGAATGGAAACTGATTGATATAAATGGTAAAATCGTTGATTCGGGAAGAGTAAATAATTCCGTTCAAAACAAAATTACCATCAACACAAGTAAGCTAATTCCGGGCATATATTATTTCAATGCGGCAATGAAAAACGGAGAGCTGTTCCAAAAAACCGTAATGAAGAAATAGTGTTTAGTTTCTGAAATTCAACCAAAAGCCGTCAAATTATGACGGCTTTTGATTTTAAAAAAGATTGCTTTATCCATACTAATAAAAAACGTATTTTTGCGCAAATTTATTCTAACTTGAAAAGAACCAGAATGATTTGTTAACCCCTGCATATGTTTATCTTATTCAATAATTTCCTATGATTTTTTCTACTTTAACATTTCTTGCATTTTTTGTAGTTGTATTTATTATATACTGGTTTGTTTTAGGAGCCATAAAGGACAATAACAAACGATTAAAGTCTCGGATTTTATTTTTGATTCTGGCATCTTATTATTTTTATATGTCATGGAATCCTACTTTTATTTTTCTAATCTTATTCTCTACTATCCTTGACTACTTGTTGGCAAAAAAAATCTATCAGTCAGAAACCAGGAAAAAGAAAAAATTATTTTTGATTATCAGTATAATAGCAAATCTGGGATTTTTAGGGTATTTCAAATATGTAAATTTCATACTGGGAACATTTAATCAGGCTTCAAATGCCGTCACAGATGGAAATGGAACTAATTTCTTTGTAAATGTAGTGCTTCCCGTGGGTATTTCATTTTATACGTTCCAATCTATCAGTTACATTATAGATGTATATAACGAAAAGACCAAGCCCGCCAAAAATTTTACGGAATTCGCCTTGTACATTGGCTTTTTTGCACATCTTGTTGCCGGTCCTATTGTAAGAGCTATAGATTTCCTTCCACAATTAAGAGAAAACAAATACTTCAAGAACATTAATTTTCAATTAGCGGCAAATTATATTTTATTGGGGTTGATAAAAAAACTTCTGATAGCAGATAACATCTCTCCTATTTCAGACATGCTTTTTGCAAATCCGGAGCAATACGGTACAATTAACACCTGGGTGGGTGTGATGGCGTACACAATTCAAATCTATTGCGATTTTTCCGGGTATTCAGATATGGCAATCGGCCTGGCAGCCTTATTAGGATATAAATTTCCGGAAAACTTCAATATGCCTTACACATCAACTGATATCACTGAATTTTGGAGAAGGTGGCACATTAGTTTGTCCTCATGGTTAAGGGATTATTTATTTATTCCTTTGGGTGGAAGCCGGGTAATAAAAATAAAATACTATAGAAATCTAATGGTAACTATGCTGTTGGGAGGCTTGTGGCACGGTGCCAGTTGGAATTTTGTAATCTGGGGAGGGTTGCATGGTTTGGCCCTGATCGTCCATAAATTATATAAAACAAATGTTTCGAGTAAATTTAGTTTTAATAAAGTCAATTCTGCTTTATATAATATTTTAGCTTGGTGCATGACCCTTGTTTTCGTTATGGTAACCTGGGTGTTTTTTAGAGCCCAATCATTCGCAGATGCTATAACCATATTACAAAATATGTTTACGCTAAAACAAGTCTTGGAATACAATATTCCTATAAATTTCATTTTGTTGCTTCTCCTTATGATCATTGGTCATTTCTGGGGGAAAAAATATTTTTCAAAACTTGAAGACCATCAGGGACATGTATTCTCAAATCCTTATTATCAAGGAATTTTATATGGAATTGCGTTACTTCTTGTTATCTTATTTGGAAGTGACGATAATCAGGCATTCATTTATTTTCAATTCTAATGACCATGAAAAATACAGTGACTTTATTTCTGGCACAATCTCTTATTGCTATTCTTGTTTTTTTAACAGCATCATTTTTTATCAACAGATCCTTTTTAAAGGATCCGAAAGCGATGTCTTATTTATCAATGAATGAGGATATAAATAAGCTTTCAAAATCTTCAGTTGTTGCGTTGGACTCATTGATTAAAAACAACGAACTAACTTTTGACCCAAGTAACGGAAATGAAATAGATAAAGTTCTTCTCCATCTGAAAAAAACAGATAAGAAAAAGATTCTAATTATCGGGTCTTCGCAAATGATTGTAATCAGCGGAACAAAAGATCAGTTGGACAATAATAAGCGGTTTAATAGTAAACTGGAGTATTTAACTGACGAAAAATACCAAACTTATAACCTGTCTATGGGAGCCATGACGATAGGAGAAAAACTTATTGTTGCAGATAAAGCAATTTCGATTCTAAATCCTGAGCATGTCATAATTGCTATGACTCCTTGGGACAGCGTAAATGAAACTATAAGAGAATCCATTCTCAGCATTAATCCTAAAAGCTACTCCGCCCATACAACCACCAGTCCTAAAGATGACAATTCTATTGAGAATTTCAATTTTCCGATTCCTATAAATGATAAATTAACTTTATCGGTAAAAGATTTCACCAAAAACAATCTCCCTCTTTATGGACGAAGAACTATTTTACAACAATGGTTAAAACTGAAGACAACTTCATTATTCGGACAAGGAATTCAAGACATGGACCCTCATACAGATAATGAAGATTTTGACTCTCCCGAATATTGGTCCACTAAATTGCAGGAATTGACCGATGTTTCAGGCTGGGACTCAATTGATGTAAAATCAGGTAAAAAATCTTTAAAAATTATCAACCCGGATGGAAATGATGCCTTATGGTATGGAGATCCTATTTATCTGGACAAAGCTACTAAAGAGTTCGAATTTGCAGCTGCAAGCAAGGCCGTCAATGTGACACAAGTCCCGTCCCTGTACTGTCTGTATTTGGGGGTCACATTTGAAGATGGGGTAGAACAACAATTTTTCAATAATTTGAATTTCAATCCTGCAATAAAGGACTGGCAAAGTGTAACCTCTAAAATCACCTTTGATAAAAATGTAGTTGCAGTGCGACCTTTTTTACTTTTCTATGGGGGAAAAGGAACTGTTTTATTCGATGATATAAGTATCATTCCATACTATAATGGAATAAAAAATAAAAATATTGCATATAATCCCGGGGCTGAAATGCAGACAACTGAAAGAAAGCATGTTTCTTATTTATATCCTCAAAATGATTGGGAAAAGATATCAAAAAACGCAAATGCATTTGTAGATTACCTTGCTGAAAAAGAACGAAACAATAAAATAAAACCTGCAATACTTATAACTCCTTTCTGGTATAATGACAATAAAAAAGCTTATCCCCAGAATTTAGAATATGAAAAGTTTATAAAGGAAGTCCGGAAATCCTGTAAACAAAAAAACGTAAAATTTATTGATGCTTCTTATATCTTATCAAAAGATAATTTTAGTCCTTATAAAGAAGGAGATGATAAAGGGAAGATAGACGTATTGCATTTTGACGAAAACGGCCACAATAAGCTAGCTCAATTTTTATTTGATGAATTGAATTTGTAACGGAGTCAATAAATTCTAACAAGATTAATTTTGAAATCTTTTTCTTCTAAAAAGAATTTCTTTTCCCAATAACCAAAGAAAGGTTGTATTTGTAACCGCATACCTTTTGAATAATCTTCTGGGCTCCAGTATCAGTCTGAATAACCATTCCAAGCTATTCTTGCGCATCCACTCCGGCGCATTCTTTTTCATTCCGGTAACCACGGTAAGTGCTCCGCCTATACCTATCATACAGGCATTTATATTCCCTTTTTGGACTGCCATCCACCTTTCCTGCCTCGGGCAGCCTGTCGCGACAAACAGAATTTGTGTTCCGGAATCATTAAATTCACCGGCAAGCTGTTGTTCTTCTTCTATACTTAATTCTCTGAAGGGATGTGGTTTGTATTGAGTAATCTTTGCCTGCGGATGATGATTTTCTATATACTTTTTTGTTTCATTTTGAATTTCCTGCGTACCACCATAGAAACCAATCTTTATCCTTCTTTTAGAAGATTCTTTCAATAAATATTCTATGATCTCTACTCCGGCAATCCTCTCTTGTGGGATTCCGTGTAAATAACCAATGCTTTTAGCAACTGGCATACCATCCGGCACAGCTAAGTCAGCCTCGTTCACAATTGTTGCAAAATCAGGATTCTTATAAGCTTCCACCAACATATGTACATTTGCCACACAGACATACGAAGACCTTTTATTCTCAGCGTGGTCTATGATTGTTTCCATTTGCTGTTCAAAAGTACCCGCACTAATATCTATGCAAATCACTTTCTTTTTCACTTCCCTTTTCTTTGGGTTCAAAAATAGGATATTTAGTCTTTGTTTTACGTTCCATTTTTATAATTATACCTTATTAAACTGAAAATCTGATAAAAACAGAAATAATCTGACAAAGATAGCCTCTTGAAAGCATAAAGTTTACTATTTTAGCCCCCAAAGAAAATCTAAATATAACAGAAATGTAATTATCTGTTTATGAAAAATTTAAGACAAAACAATGCTTCCATTTTCCTGCTTTTACTTGACTGTATTGTTTTAGCGACTTTGTTTTTTACATTTCTCTTTATCCGTTTCAACTATATTTATTTTGAAATCAGCTTTACTACACTGGAGAAAATGTTCGTAGATCAGTATAAGGCATTTTTTCTTATTATGGTTTCATGGTATTTCATTTCCGAATACACACAACTTTATAAGGGGTTCCGTTTTTCCAGGTATATTAATTACATAAAAAGCAGCATTTTTCAGATTATCTTATTCTCCTTTGTTTTATTTACCGTTTCGGGCATCAAGTTCGAATACCTATATAGTAACGAACAGGCATTTGCTTTTATTTCCATTTTATCCGGTTATCTGATCCTTACGAGAAGCGTCATATTTTATATAACCAAAAGAATCCGCCAGCAAGGTTATAATTTACGGAATGTAGCTATAATTGGGTACAATGAAAATGCAAAGGGATTGACCGATTTATTGTCTGAACGAAAAGATCTGGGATTACACATTTCAAAAGTTTTTGTAACAGGAAACCCCCAATATGATCAGGAAATTCTTGATTTAAATTCTTTGAAAAAATCCCTGATTGATGAAAAAATAGAATTCGTTTATATCTGTTTAGGAAATGGCCTCGAGGAAAATATAATAAACATGGTTACAGACATCGCTGAAAGCCAATATGTTCATATAGGATTTGTCCCGAATAATTCTTTAAATACCAGGCAAAGTCTTGACATATCTTATTTAGACACGTTTCCGATTCTGACATATAAGAGGTATCCTTTGGACCACTCATTCAACCAAATTATAAAACGCGCGTTTGATTTAATTTTTTCAATTTTTGTTTTCGTTTTTATCCTTTCATGGATATACCCGATACTTTCACTGCTGATAATTATTTATCAGGGCCGCCCTATTCATTTCTCTCAGAAACGTAACGGACTCAACGGAAAAGAATTTGACTGCCTGAAATTCCGCACGATGCGGGAAGATAAAAACAACAACAAAAAGCCTACCGAACGCGATGACCCACGCGTTACCAAACTAGGAAGAATCCTTCGTAAAACGAGTTTAGATGAGCTGCCACAGTTTATAAATGTGCTCAAGGGTGAAATGTCCATAGTCGGGCCAAGACCGCACATGGTTTCAGAAAATGAATCGTATTCGGATATTATCAAGAGATATTCTTTAAGGCACTATGTAAAACCGGGAATTACCGGACTTGCTCAAACAAGAGGATACAGGGGGGTTGTTGATAGCGATAAGGATATGGAAATGCGTATCAGAACCGACATATACTATGTCAGAAACTGGTCATTTTTACTTGACCTTCTGATTATTTTCAGAACTATAAAATTGATGATTTCAGGAGATGAAAATGCTATTTAGCACTGGTTACCAGCCTTCGTAATCTTTCTCATTGTCATTTCCGAACTGGGCAAGTTTATACAGCCACCAACCCATCATCACCATTCCTACCACAAATAAAATCCAGTCGAAGGAATGACCAATCGGCACCAATAAATTTTCAAAAATCCATTTGCACAAATAACCGAATCCGAAGAGTATATCTGTAATTAAACCCATATCTTTGTTTCTGAAGTTAGAGGCAAAGTTATAAAAATGTTAGCAAACTTACTTTCTGGAAAATCATTTTTTATACAAATTATTTTAGGAGCCTTGTTTTTCGTCCTGTTTTTCGGACAATTATACAATGGAAATTCAATTGGTGATAACATTTGGGGAATAATAGCCTTCATAATTATGGTCGTTACCTGCTATTTATTTTTTCTCACATCAAAACTTTTTAAAAGCGCCGGTCTGCCTTTCTGGTTTTTTATTATATGGATTTTTGTATTTTCAGGAATCGCTTTAGAACCAGGAATTTCAATCTCTTTATTGGTTTGCACAATTCTTTTTTGGCGTATGATCCATGCAGAAGAAAAATCAGACAGTAAAAATTATGCTTTTGATGTGGGGATTGGCTTGAGTATTTCAAGCTTCTTTTATCCGCCAAGCATTTTCATTATAGGATTGATCCTCTTCAATTATCTTTATATGCAATCCCTTAATTTAAGAGTGATTATACTGTTTATGTTAGGTTTTATTTTTCCTTTGGCAGTAGGGGTCCAGATTTTATACCTCACGGATAATATGAGCTGGCTTGATGAAATCAGAGGCTATTTTTACCTCAACTTTTGGAGCAGCATAAATGTATGGGGGCTCATACCCGCCGGCTTACTGATTATAATTGCATGGTTTGATCATGTTGCGCATTCCGGAACGCAGGATGTCAACAAAAGACATATTTATTTTCTGTTTTTTCTTTATTTTCTTAACTGGATCATCATACTGATTCTTTTTGGCGGAAACGATATAAATCTTTTGGCTGCAATCGGACTTCCTGTGAGTGTCTTTATAGGGAGATATGTACAATACCAAAATTCGATTATTTGGAAAGAAGTTATATTATGGGGATTTCTGGCAACAATGGCCGGATTCTATTTCAGGAAAGAAATATATGTGATTTACAATGATTTACTCGGAAACGTTGCTTTCTAGAGTCAGCTTATCTCCGTCAAAAACCGCATAAGTAAAGTGGTTTACCCAATCGCCCAAATTTACATAAAGCGAATTTTCTATAAGAATTTCCATAGGTAAATGTCTATGTCCGAAAATGAAATAATCAAAATGCTCCGATTCTAATTTTTTCTTTGCATACTGTGCCAGCCACTCGTTTTCTTTCCCTAAAAAATTTACATCTTCCGCTCCGGAAATCAGTTTATTTTTTCTTGATGTGGTTATACCAAGCCAAACCGCAAAGTCAGGATGTAAAAGATAAAAAAAGAATTGAGCGATCTTGTTGGTAAAGAGTTTTTTCATTCTTTTGTAACCTTTATCCCCCGGGCCTAAACCATCGCCGTGAGCTATAAAAAATTTCTTTCCGGAGATGTGAAAATGTTGTCTGTCGCGAAAAACCGTGGCCCCGATTTCTTTTTCCAGATAATCCCGCATCCATAAATCGTGGTTTCCTGTAAAAAAACATATTTTAATCCCTGAGTCGGAAAGCTCTGCAAGTTTACCCAAAACCCTTACGAATCCTCGCGGAACGACCTGTTTGTATTCAAACCAAAAATCAAATAAATCACCTAAAAGGAATAAAACTTCACAATCAGTTTTGATTTCGTCCAGCCATTTGACAAAACGTTTTTCCCGAATCAGGCTTTGATTTTCGTCAGGTGCACCCAAGTGCTGATCTGAGGCAAAATACACTTTCTTTCCTTGCAAAAGCGATATTTCTATTAATTGTCCTCCGCCAGCCATTCTGCATAAGATGTTTCGGTTTCGTGAAGCCGTATAGATTGCAATTCAACCGTTTCGGGTAGGTGTGGGCTAATCTTACCTACCATATCAAGCAGCATATTTTCGCACGACGGTTGGTAAGACGTAAAGATTACTTTATGACCTTCTTTCTTCAAATCTTCTCCCAATTGTTTATGGGGAGAGTCTTCGTTAAGTAAAATCGCATGGTCAAATTGATCCACCACTTCAGACTTCACAATCTTTTTTATATCTCCAAAATCAATGACCATTCCGAATTTAGGATTGGCAGGATCTAAATTAGGAACTCCTTTCACCGTCACAAATAATTTATATGAATGACCGTGAATGTTCTTGCATTTCCCGTCATAGCCATACAAGGCATGAGCCGTCTCGAAATTAAAAGATTTTGTTACGCGAACTTTATTCATTAATTTAAAGGTCTAAAAACCAATGCAAATTTAATGGAAAATCCTGTATATACCACAAAGAACCGCAGAGAAGCAAAGAATCACCAAGTTTTCTTTGCGAAACTTTGCAAAAACTCAGCGCATCTTAGCGATACATTAAAAAATGGAAGGAAGTCACAAATGTGATATTAAAAGAATTTTTTAATGCTTTTTGTAAATTTCGACTATTAAACCCTTAATCTCCAAACCCTAATCAATATAAATTTAATGGAAATACCATCAATTGCCCGCTCATTTGTAGATTTATTTTTTCCCAAGCGCTGCGTCGGCTGCCAGTCTGTAATTCCCGGAAGTGCTGTTTTATGTGCCGAATGTTCTGCAAAGTTATCCCTTAACCACTGGAAATTAGATAGAGAAAATGAAGGATACCATAAGCTTAAAAACCTGTGCAATGTCGAATCTGCATATAGTTTACTAAGATTTGAACATGATAATGTTACCCAGAATCTGATGCATTTTCTGAAATATGAAAATCATCCGGAAATAGGAATTATGCTTGCAGAAAGGGTTTTGTCTTCGATAGAGTTTAATTTTTTTGACGGAATCATTCCTGTTCCGGTTCATAAAAAGAAATTGAAAAAAAGGGGTTACAATCAGGTGATTCCTTTTGCAGAAAAAATTTCTGAAGTGACTCAAATTCCCTTAATAGATGGATATTTGATCCGAAAAGAAAACAATCCTTCTCAAGTTCATAAATCGAGAATTGAAAGAATGAATTCAATTAAAAACGCATTTGAAATCAATGGGAAAATATCGGGACATTATTTATTAGTTGATGATATCCTTACTACCGGAGCGACTATTTCCGCTTGTGTAAATTTAATTCAGAAAAAAAATCCTGTAAAAATCAGCGTGATGACCATGGCGTTTGCGGTTTGATTTTTGATTAACTTGCAGCAGATTTCAGCTATGCGTTTTTTAGTATTATTTATTGTTTCAATGTTGGCAATTTCCTGCGCTCGGCAAGGAACTCCTTCCGGCGGTCCAAAGGACGAAACACCTCCTGAATTTTTGAGAAGTTCTCCCGATACACTTTCACTGAATGTTTCTACAAAACTGAAAGAAATACGGATTGAATTTGACGAATATATTGTACTCAAAGACCATACACAGCAAATCGTCATTTCTCCGCCGCTGGGAAGCGGAACTGTTTTTATGCCGGTCGGATCGCCTAAGAAATACGTACAGATAAAATTATATGAACCTTTGCAGGAAAACACGACTTATAATATCAACTTCGGAAATGCCATCCAGGACAACAACGAAGGAAATAAGCTTTCTTACTTCCAATATGTTTTTTCCACGGGAGATTATCTTGATTCATTGGAACTTACCGGCAAGGCAAGTGTTCTTTCCGAAAAAAAGTTGTCTGATAAGTTATTGGTCGCGTTGTTCAGGGTTGATTCTGCTTACAATGACAGCGTCATCCTTAAGAAAAAGCCTTTCTATGTATCCAGATTGGATTCGGAAGGAATGTTTAAGCTAAATTATTTACGTCCGGGAAAATACCAGATGGTAGCTTTTGATGACGTAGTGCAGAATATGCAGTTTGATTTGGGGCAGGAAAAATTCGGGTTTGTGGAAGATCTCATTGATTTGAGTGAAAATCAAACCGTTGACATCCAATTGTTTGATCAATTACCTGCTTATAAAGTCGGAAAAGCAGACCAAAAAGGGTATGGGCACTTGGTTTTCAGATTTTCGGGACAACCTGACGAAGTGAGCATTGCCCCTATTGATTTTGATTTTACAACTTCGAAAGTTTCATACCAACCCAAAAACGATTCGTTGAATTTTTGGTTCAATCCCTCTCTGGATTCCATCTCGGAAAAATCCAAACGCTTAAATTTCCTTGTGAAACACGAGAACAAATCAGATACGATTTCGGTTGTTTATAGCAATTCGCAACAGCATAAGCTTTCCGTAAAAGAAGTAAACAAAGGAAATTACACGCCTTCCAGAAAGGTCAAAATTTTAACTAATTATCCCATTACCAAGATTGATTCCACTTACATCTCCGTAAGAAAAGATACAATTGATTTGCCGTTTAGGGTTATTCCTGATGATAAAAACGAAAATGCTTTCACGCTTGATTTCAAAATAGAATTAAGTTCTTCTTATGAGGTTAGTTTTCTTCCTCATGCTATTACCGATTTTTTTGACGAAACAAATGATTCGCTGAAATTATCTTTCAAAACCAAAACGAGAAACGATTTCGGAAATCTAAAATTAACCCTGCAAAACAAACCCGATAAACCTTTTTGGATTCAGCTTCTGAACGGTAAAGATGAAATAATTGATGAAAAATACTCTACCGACAGTTCTTTTGAGTATACTTATCTGAATCCCGGGGAGTATTATTTCAAAATACTGATAGATGAAAATGAAAATCAGCATTGGGATACGGGTGATTTCTTCAACAAAAAACAACCGGAAAAGGCTTTGATTTATCCTGCCACTTTAAATGTTCGTGCCATGTGGGACTTGGATGAAACCTGGGTCCTGACAAATACCATTCCCATAGAAAAAAAAGAATCCTCAACCGAAAACAGTGAGGATTCCAAGTAGTATTTAATCTAAATTTAATTTCTATTCCACAGTTACGGACTTTGCCAGATTACGTGGCTGGTCAACATTTTTACCAAGTTTAACTGCTATATAATAAGACAACAGCTGTAATGGGATCGCTGCCAGAATAGGAGTGAATTCTTCCGAGCTGTTCGGGATTTCAATCACATAATCTGCAATTTTTCTAATCTCATTATCTCCTTGATTCACAATTGCTATGATTTGTCCGCTTCTTGCTTTTATTTCCTGCGCATTACTTACAACCTTTTCATAATGACCTGTTTTTGTAGCAATGATCACTACAGGCATATTCTCATCAATCAAGGCAATCGGTCCATGCTTCATCTCTGCAGCAGGATAACCTTCTGCGTGTATGTAAGAGATTTCTTTTAATTTCAAGGCTCCTTCCAATGCAGACGGGAAGTTATAACCACGTCCGAGATACAAGGCATTGGCTGAATCTTTATATTTTTCCGCAATTTCAATTACTTTATCCGCGGTAGATTCCAAAGTTTGCTGTACCAATTCAGGAATGGCGTCTAACTCTCTGGTCAGTGCATTAAATCTTTCGGCACTCAGGTTTCCATTGTGTTTTCCTAATTTGATGGCAATCAGGGAAAGGATTGTCAGCTGAGCTGTAAATGCTTTGGTAGAAGCTACTCCGATTTCAGGGCCGGCATGCGTATAAGAGCCTGCATCTGTAACCCTCGCAATGGAAGAACCAACGACATTGTTTATTCCATAAATGAATGCTCCGTTTTCTTTGGCTAATTTAAGAGCTGCCAAAGTATCTGCCGTTTCCCCGGATTGCGAAATGGCAATTACAATATCTTTTTTACCTATAATCGGGTTTCTGTAACGAAACTCTGAAGCATATTCAACTTCAACCGGTATTCTTGCCAAATCTTCGATCAGGTATTCTCCAACCAATCCTGCATGATAAGAAGTTCCACAAGCGACTATGATGATTCTCTTTGCGTTTAGGAATCTCTCCTGATGGTCCCAGATTCCGGCCATGCTGATGATTCCTTCTTCAACCAGAAGCCTGCCTCTCATCGTATCCCTGATTGATTTGGGCTGCTCATAGATTTCTTTCAGCATAAAATGTTCAAACCCTCCTTTTTCAATTTCCTCCAAATTAA
>CAZKOC010000005.1:0-30797 GCA_964554275.1 uncultured Weeksellaceae bacterium | reverse complement strand
GAGATTTACCGGCCGATGTGGTGACCGTCAACCGGCGCGTGACGATCAAAGACCATACTAATAATATAGAAGAGTCTTTCATTTTTGTTCCTACGACAAAAGAACGTAAGAAAAAAGGAAAGTTCTCCATCATGTCCGAAGTGGGAATTGCCGCCGTCGGATATAAAGCGGGCGATATTATCGATTGGCCCTTCCGGGACGGAGAAAGAAAAATTGAAATCATCCGGGTACAGGCTGTTTAATATAGTGTTTTTTACAACAAACGGAATGATGAATAGTCATTCCGTTTTGTTTGTGGGAGTTATTGATCATAATAACATTGATCTTGTCGGATAAACCTTTCAGTTGTCTTTAATAAAATTACTTTCGAGTTTATTTCACGCATTCATACAGTGGCAGGATTATTTGCTTATTAATATTGTGGTTACGGATTTTGAAAAATTAGAAGTGAAAAAGTAGAGGGGATGGAGTAAGTCTATTTATTATTACAGAACCTTTATAAACAAACCAATAACCTTTAGTCTTATCATTTCCTCATTTCTCAGTATAATTGGGTCATATTTCTTTGTTGATTTTGGTAATAAAATAATTTCCTCATGCCTCCATCCATCTTCTGAAATGTTTTTTTTACTGATATATTCCTTTATAGTATAATTCGAGCCGTAATCATTATCTTTATAATTCGTCATTTGAACTAAAGTAATTAGTCCATTTCTTGAGCCTCCCCTATATTTCTCAAATAGACAAATGCTTCCATCAGGTATAATTTTATTCATTGAATCTCCACTCAGGAGGTTGAATACGATTTTATCTTGGAGAGCCGGAGCCAGCGACCATGGAGTTTCCGAAGCTTTGTACTTAGATGACCCCGATGGAAACAGCGTGGAACTCTACTGGGACCGTCCCAAATAACAATAACTACTTTAGGCGTTGTATCTATTAGGAGCTAAAACTTATACATGTTTACATAATTTTTAGAAACCGGAATTTCTATTTCTTTAATTATTAAACTTTTCAAATTAAATTTATCAACTTTGGTTTTATTCACCACATAAGCTCTGTGAACCTGCAAAAAAGTACTTTCCGGAAGTATTTCCAGAACCTGCCTGATGGTCAACCGGGATTTATAGATTTTTTCATCCGTATGAAAAAGCAAATAATTTCCATCGGATTCTATAAAATTAATTTCATTAAATGGAAGCTCGACATTATATTCTTTATCTTTTACTAAAACCGAAGGTTTGAATTTATGATGTTGTTCGGATTGTCTAAGGGCAATTTCTATGGATGCAATTAATTCTACGTCTTTAAATGGTTTTGTCAGATATGAATAAGGTGTAGTAGCCACAGCCTTGTTGATAACTTCCGGATTTTCATAAGCTGTCAGGTATATGAATGGAATTGTATATTTGTCTTTAATTTCCTGAGCGAACGTGATTCCGTCCTGCTGATTTTCCCCGAGGTTGATGTCCAGAATTGCAAGATCTATGATTTCTTTTTTAAGAATTTCCAGTGCTTCTTTGGCATTTTTTGCTTCCAGAACTTTATAATTATTTTCGACCAATGCTTTCTTTGAAAGCCTTCTGTTCAAGAAATCATCTTCTACCAATAGAATTGCCTTTTGTTCCATTTACACATATTATTTAATAAAGATTATCAGCTCAAAGCCGTTATCGCTTTTAGTTTGTATAGTTCCATCCAACTGGTCTATCAGTCCGTTTATGATTTCCTGCCCCAATCCTTTTTCATTTGCTTTGGTGAAGTCAAATCCGCTACCGTTATCGGAATAATACAATTGTTTCCCGGTTTGGGTTTTGGTAATTTGAATGTTAATTATGCCAATATTTTGTTTTTTGAATGCGTGTTTCATGCTGTTGCTGACAAGTTCCGTGATAATCAACCCTAAAGGCAATGCTTTTTCAATAGAAATCGTTTGGATTTCGCATAGGACATTGAGTGTGATTTTTTTCTTGTGATTGTCGTATGAATCTTTAATAAGTTCGGCAAGTTCGGCAATGTATTTTCTAAAATCTACTTCGTTCACATTATCTAAAACATTCAGCTTTTTGTGAAGCAACGCCATCGTGTGAATGCGGTTTTGGTTACTCCTCAACAGTTCATCTATGTTATTAAAATCAACCGATTCTTTCTGGATTTCCAAAATACTGATAACGTGCTGCAAATTGTTTTTTACACGATGCTGCAGTTCTGACAAAAGCATTTGCTTTTGCTCCAAAGTTCTGGTGAGTTCGGCCAATTGCCTCCCAATGGTTTTGTTTTGTTTATTGATTTTTCTGTTTTTCAGGTAAAGAATTATCGACCCGAAAATAATTACTGTAAGCAAGCACCCTATCAGAATCATTTGCTGATTTTTAGTTTTTATGACGGCCTCTTTTTTATTGTTTTGATATTTTTCTTCTAATTCTTTTGTTTTCAGGAGTTCTTCCTCCCTTTGCATCGCCTCAAAGTCAGTATGATATTGCTTTAAATAATGAAGAGCAGAATCAGTTTCCCCTAATGCTTCAAAGATTTTATATCTTGTTTCTGTGAAAAAGGGTTTATACATCAAAGTCTGAAATCTATAATAGATAAATGCTGAGTCGCTGTATGTCAATGCGTTAGGAGGGTATTTCGCTTTCAGATAGATTTTGGAAATGTTATTGTAATAAACCGCTCGGGTATGATCATTAATTTTTTTTGAATAATCCAGCAACAGAAAATTGTATTTTAAAGCTTCAGAATAGTTTTTCTCATTACTTGCAAAATTTCCCAATAATATGTAGGAATCTATCAGGTCGGTTTCATTGCGGTATTTTTCCGCGTAAATTTTTGCTTGTTTTGCATAATAATAAGAAGAATCCCATTGGTTTACAAATCGACAATAAGAACTTTTCCTGATGCAGTAAGTACTGTAAATATTATTTAATTGATGTTTTTTATAGAGGTTATGCGCAATCTCAAGATACTTTTTGGTTAAATCCCATTGCCCGGACTTTTCATAAGCCAATGCGATCATCAGGCCAATGCGATAAGTCAGCGAATGTAAATCCCTTTTTTGGGCCTTGTCTTTTATGTCAAGCAATATCTGAAGCGGCTCCACGGACGATTCATTCTTTCTGTCCAGTATCACCGCTTGCCGAAATTTTGTTTCCAGGAAAAACTCTTCATTTTTTCCGGATTGGAGTTTTTGGGATAAATTATTGACTTTCCTTTGGGCAACGTCTAACCGATTATAAAATATCAGGCTGTCAATTTCTTTTATTTCCTGATTCACAGCAGAATCCTGGGCCATCATAAAATAGCTCAAAATCAGAATAAAAAAAAGAAATACAGATTTCATAAATAATTATAACCTTCCAAATTTATAAAATAAACCCCTTTCAGATATTAACCGTAAAAGGGTTTTAGATTAATTTTGATTTTCAACACCATTATCTGAATGTTTATACATTTCTACTTCCATTTTTGAATCTGACAATCTTGTATATCGACAGAAGTAAATAGTTTCGTAATCTAATTGTTTATATTTAAGTTGAAATTCTCCTGCTATAGTACCATTTTCCAACACCGGAGTATCAAACGTAATGTAATTATCAGTATTTACATTGTAACCATAAACATTTTTCCATTCTCCATCTGCAATTTTGTTCATCCAGAGTTCCTGAGCGATTTGCTCTTCCGTTTTAGGAATTTCCGCCGCCGCTTCTTCCTGAGTTGACTCAGAGCCTTGGGTTACTTCTTCTATTTTTTTTGAAATGTCCTCGCAACTGATTACAGCGTAGGCAAGGCAAATGATTAAAATTTAATTTTTCATGATTATTATTTTTAAAATTTAATTTTGATAATCACATCATTAGAAGCGACGGCGGTAAATCTTATCTTTTGTAAGTATAGGTTTTACCGTTTGAGTGTTTGAGTGACAAAGAATTTCCGTTGTCAGTCAGTTCTGAATTAAACGTAAAATCAAATTCTTTTCCGGTATCTTCATCTGTATAATTAGCATCGCCTTGCATCTTAAATCGGATGAGTTTACACTTCATTAAACCGTCAGCGGCTCTGTCATATTTGAAAACCTGGATAAAAGAACTTTCATTCAATTCCATTTCTCCTGTGATCATATCGCCTTGTTGGCTGGGCTTACCGAACTTCACCGTATGTCCGTTCTCTACATTTTTCCAATCCCCAGCGATTTTATCCAACCAAAGATTTTTCGTGCCGATATTAGAGCCGGTTTCAGTTGTAGTTTCTTTTACTGAAGCATTGTTGTCTTTTGAGCGGGAATAACGAAGCGTTCTACCATCGGCAAGACTTAGAACCAGCGTATTGCCTCCGTCAAGAAGTTCTAATTTAAAAACAAACTTACCACCATTGGCTTTTTCTTCCTTCTCTCCTACTATATTTTTGACGATTTGCATATTCAAAACCCCTTCAGAAGAACTTTCGTATTTACAGATAGTTGATCCGCCGGGAAAGGTTTCCACATATTCTCCTGTGACGATGTTTCCTTCCATTACCGGTTTGCTAAACTTGATGTTATAATCAGGCCTCTCGATTTCAGTCCAAACTACATCTGCGATTTTATCCATCCATAGTTGTTCTGCAGATGCTTCGGAAGTTGTTCCGTTTTGTTTTGATGAATCCCCGCAGCTTGTTAAGGCAAATGCAAGACAAACGATAAAAATACATTTCTTTTTCATTTGTTTTAATTTAGTGGATTAATGTTTAATGAGTAATTTATTGTGTTTTTAAGTATCGTATTAACGTTGTTCATATTTTTCAACTGTCAAGCCTTCAAATTGAATTGTGTCGCCCTCTCCATTGATAAAATGGGTAGGGACAGATTTGTCGGTATGTGTGTAGGTGTTGTCAGCATACACACCGTTTCCAAAGCCACAATCATTTTGTTCGCCACCATAAGATACAATAAGCTGGTTGGAGTTAAATTCAAATTTTAAGAGACAATTAAAGTCGGGGTCTGCATAAGTTCCGATGTTATCCTCAATCTTCATTTCGCCAAACATTTGACCTGAGTTATAGGACGGAGCTCCTCTTGATACGCTAAGAAAAAACAGGGCGGAATCGTCGTTCAAAGGATAAACCATTACGGAACCAACCGGGCCTTTTTCTACATCATCTCCAAATGAATAAGTCCCGGCAATACTCGTAGAAGCCTCGGCTTCTGTTGACTGCGTATCGACTGTTTCAGTAATTTCTGTTTCAGTGATTTCAGTTTCGGATGTTTTTTTATCACAACTGTAAATTGTAAATAATACAATTAAAGCGGATAGGGTGAGTTTGTGTTTGTTTTTCATGTTTAGTGTGTTTTAAAATTATAAAGGTTTATACGTATATGTTACACCGTTTGAGTGTTTGAGTGTCAAAGTATTTCCGTTATCCTGAAGTTCAGTTGTAAAAGAGAAATCAAACTCATCTCCTGAACTTTCTTTTTCTGTAAATTCCTCTTTTCCTTTTAGTTTATACCCGATTAGTTTGCACTTCATTTCGCTACCGGATTTTTCATACCTGAAAACTTGTATAAAAGATTCCTCATGCATTTCAACTTTACCTTTGACAACATCGCCTTGTACAGTAGGTTTACTGAACTTAACCATTTGATGATTCATAATATTTTTCCAGTCAGTAGTTGCGACTTTATCCATCCAAAGTTTAGTTTCACTACTCATGGAATTGGTTTCGGTTGTGGTTTCTTTTACTGAAGATGTAGAATCAGAACGGGTATAACTAATTGTCCTACCATCAGAATGATTTATAACGAGTCTATTTCCATCGTCAAGAATTTCTAATTTAAACACAAAATTTGCAAGTGTGACGTTTACTTCTTTGCCATTCTCTATATGTTTTACAAGCTGCATATTTAAAATTCCTTCAGAAGAAGTTTCATATTTGCAGATAGTTGTTCCACCGGGAAAGTTTTCCACATATTCTCCCGTAACAATGTCTCCTTGCATGACCGGTTTTACAAAACTGATATTAAAGTTTGGTCTTTTGTCATCAATCCAAACAACGTCTCCGATTTTTTCCATCCAAAGGAATGCGGCAGATGGCTCCGAGGCTGATCCTTCTGTGACTGTAGTACTTTCGCCTTCAGATCCTTTTGAGGCATCTCCGCAGCTTGTCACTACAAAGGCGAAACATAAAATGTAAAGTGTTTTTTTCATTTTTTTAAATTTTGAGAGTTGGTTATTAGTATTTTCGGTTAAGATAGCCTCAATTAATACGAATCATTACGATACCATTTAATGTTAAAGTATCTCCCACATCATTGAGTTCTAATATATTTCGATCATGTTCTAATACATAGGGATCATCTAAATTTTTCATCCTGCATAATCCGTTAGAGAATTTTTCATATTCGAAAGTAGTTGTTCCCCTTTCATTTTTCTGCTCGAATTTTCCTTTAATACTATTACCTTCCATTGTTGGTTTGGAAAACGTGCATACTTCATTTTTAGCTATAACTATATATTGCCATTTTCCTTCAATTTTCTCCATCCAGAGCTGGGCTTGCTTTTCTTCTTCAGTTTCTAAGATAGCTTGCTTGCGGGTCAGGGTTCTTTGTTGCCCTGCAAAGTCTATTTCCAATTTTTGTTCGTCAGGGTAGTACGTATAAGTAAACTCGTAATCCATTTCATTTGGGAAGGATATTTTGAGTTTGTTTTCACCGACAACTTCATAATCACCTGTATGGGTATAATTACTGTCTTGGAAATGAATGGCATTTACCCTTCCTATATATCTGTCTCCTGCTTTTGTAGGTTCGCCGAATGTATATTCAGCAAAATTTAGAGCATTATCACTATAAGCTTCTCCATTATCGTTTACATACCAGGTTCCTGCAATCGGGAATTCGGCCTCGTTTAAATTTTCACTTTTATTTGCGATGCTCTCGCAACTTATGATTGCAAAAGCAATAAATATGATATAAAAAGTTTTCATGGTAATTTTTTAGTTGTTTTTTAGTTTAGTTGTTTTTGAATTTGATTTTAATAACCTCTTTTCAGATTTTACCGGAAAGGGATTTATAATCATTTTTTGATTGCTTATTAAATAAATCTACTTAGCAAATTTTTCTGTGTTATCAGGAGTTTCTGACCCATTAGCAAACCATTTGCCTAGTATAGCATTTCCATCATCAATTGGTTCAATGCTAATTGTAAAGTTTTCAGAAAAATCTTTTTCGTTTTGTTTTTGACCATCCACCATAGTAGCTATCTTATTAAAGATAATTGAATAATTATTTTCCGATAACTTCTCATAAGTTCCTGTAAAAAAACCCCAACTACGATTAAGCTCTATGGTTCCTTTAACAATATTATTTTCTACAGTAGGTTGAGAAAGTTTTATATAAGCTCCTGCATTAGCTTCCGATTTCCACTCGACTCCTGCAATTTCCAAGACCTGCTCCTTTCTGATTTCTACAGAGTCTTTTACTTCAATTTCTTCGGGATTTTCCGCAGTCTCGGTTTCCGCTGCGTTTTCTGTGTTTAATATTTCATTTCCTTCTAAGTACTTACATCCGGTAGTTAATACTGAAAATTGGACAGTAAACAGAATCATGAAAATGAATCGGCCAAGGTTGTTTCTTTTTGTTGTCATGTTTTTAATTTTTAAATTAATAGATTGATTTGAATTTGATTTTAATATAGCCCTTTCAGATATTTACCGGAAAGGGATTTATAGTCATTTAAGGTTTTTGAGTTTTAACCGCGTACATTTCTGTGTTTTTTTAGATTGGGTTAATGAATTGAATTTTAAAATAAACCCCTTCCGGATTTGCCCGAAAGAGGTTTATTCAATTTTATTTATTTACGTCTTAAGACGTAGGTAGCTTCATGATTTTTCAATACCAAGGTTTTACCCTCTTCATCCATTTGTAAGTTATAATTACTCTCATGAACGTATGGTTTTTCTGTACCGTCTTTGTAAAGTTTTTTAATTCCGATAATTTTCCATAAACCATCTTCTAAAATTTCATATTTGAATATATCGGAAAACTCGTCATAATAAACAATGTATTCTCCGGTATAGATGTCACCTTCTTTCTTTGGTTTGCCAAAAATGACCAGATTATTCATTTGATTTATCCATTCATGATTTGAGATTTTATCCAATTTTTCATGGGTTTCGATTTGCTCAGGATTTTCTGCTTCAGCTACCGGAGTGCTTTCTTGAACAACAGGTTTTTCCCGGACTAAAGTCCTTTCCTGTCCGGCAAAGCTCATTTCTAATTTCTGTTCATCAGGATAATAGTTATACGTAAAATCATAGTCCATTTCACCCGGGAAAGAAACTTTAATTTTGTTATCACCCGTAATTTCGTAATCTCCTGTGTGGGTATAATTACTGTCTTGGAAATGAATAGCATATACCCTTCCTATATATCTGTCTCCTTCTTTTGTAGGTTCGCTGAATTTGTATTCAGCAAAATTCAGGGCGTTATCACTGAATGCTTCTCCGTTATCGTTAACATACCACGTCCCTTCAATCGGGAATTCTCCGTTGAAATGGTAGGTAACTCTGTTTTGATCTAAATAATATTGATATCCGAAATAGCCGCCTAAAATGAGGACAATAAGCAGAATCAATTTAAAAATAGTTCTGCCAAAACTGCTTTTTTTCTTTTCTGTCATTTCTGTGTTTTTTTAGATTGGGTTAATGAATTGAATTTTAAATAAACCCCTTCCAGATTTGCCCGAAAGAGGTTTATTCAATTTTATTTATTTACGTCTTAAAACATAGGTAGCTTCATGATTTTTCAATACCAAGGTTTTACCTTCTTCATCCATTTGTAAGTTATAATTACTCTCATGAACGTATGGCTGTTCTGTACCGTCTTTGTAAAGTTTTTTAATTCCGATAATTTTCCATAAACCATCTTCTAAAATTTCATATTTGAATATATCGGAAAACTCGTCATAATAAACAATGTATTCTCCGGTATAGATGTCACCTTCTTTCTTTGGTTTGCCAAAAATGACCAGATTATTCATTTGATTTATCCATTCATGATTTGAGATTTTATCCAATTTTTCATGGGTCTCGATTTGCTCAGGATTTTCTGATTCAGCTACCGGAGTGCTTTCAGTATCTTCATTCGTTTCAGTTACTGAGTCATTTTCCACTGCGTTTTCAATATTGGTTTGATTTCCTTCCAAGAACTCACACCCGATATTTAAAACTGAAATTTGGGCAGCAAACAGAATGATCAAAAGATTTCGGCCTAGGTTGTTTTTTGTTGTTTTCATGTCTTTAATTTTTAATTAATAGATTGATTTGAAATTATAAAGTTTTTTTGAAGATTAACTGCGTGTAAATCTTAATACTCTACCATCTGAGTGATAAAAAATTAAAGTATTTCCATCATCTTGAAGTTCCATTTTTAAAGTAAATTCAGAACCATCATATTTTATTCGGTTTCCATTACCATCTAGATAAAAAATTGATTTACATTTTACTTCTCCGTCAGAAATTCTTTCATATTTGTATATAATGTACTTATTTTCTATCATTTCTCCAGTGATAATATCGCCTTCTTGTACAGGCTTGTCGAATCTGACTGTCCAATTTGAATTTTCCCAAATTACATCGGCAATATTATCCATCCAAAGTTGGGTTTGGACTTTTTCTTCTTCAGCTTTGATCTCTTCTTCGGTTTGAGGAGTGCTTTCTTGAACAACAGGTTTTTCGCGGATCAGAGTTCTATTTTGTCCAGCAAAGTCCATTTCCAATTTTTGTTCGTCAGGGTAGTACGTATAAGTAAACTCGTAATCCATTTCATTTGGGAAGGATATTTTGAGTTTGTTTTCACCGACAACTTCATAATCGCCTGTAAGTAAAGGGTTACTTAAATTGTGAGTAACAACATTTAGTTTTCCGGTAAATTTACCATCAACCCTTGTAGGAGATTCAAAGTTATATTCGGAAAAATTAAACGCATTATCACTATATGCTTCTCCGGAATCATTTACATACCATGTTCCTGCGATCTGAAAATCTATATCTTCAGTAAGACTTGTCGTAGATGTATTTTGATCTAAATAATATTTATATCCGAAATATCCTCCTGCAATCAGGATAATGAGTAGAATCAATATAAAAATTGTTCTACCGAAACTGCTTTTTTTTGTTCCCATTTTTTTTAATTTTAGTTTTAATAGTTTTTATTTACAATCTGATTTTTTAATCGTATAGCTTCCGAAGCTCTCATCGGAGCTTGTAACCACCGCTTCATTAGGGGAGAGACTAATTTTTAGTGATATAGGATAATGTTCTTCGGCGTAAGTTTCATTATAAACAGCTTCAATCTCATTGCCTTTTTTGGTTCCGGAAATTTCGCCTGACAATCCTCCTTTTTCCCCGGGAATCCATTCAAATTTTCCTTTTACCGAATCTCCTTCCACCGTGAATTCTAAGTTTTCCACATCGACCAAATGAGAGCCGTCTTCATTGGTATAAGGCGTTTCATTCCTGAAACAGTAATGCTCCTTTTCAGCAGCAGTATCGGCAGCATTTGCTTCCGTGGGGATTTCCGGTAATAACTCTTCGGTTTTGTTTGAATTTTCTTTGCAGCTCACGAAAAGGCTTGCAATTGAAATACATGATAGTACAAGGTTTTTTTTCATTTTTACTAAGGTTTGAAGCAATCTGCCCGTTATACTTTTTGGGCTGCTTGCTCTTTATTCAAATCAAATGTAAAAACCTGACGCCCGGAGTAAAAATATTTGGGACAGAATAACCATTTTAGGGATAGAAATTTCAAAACTAACTGAGCCATAACAAATAAAGCCCCTATTACAGGACTTTGTTGGACTTTCTTAAATTATTCGTATTTTGTTTGGTTATTTTCCGATACAGAAAATCCATTACTCTGTTGAATACATATGGTTTCGTTATGTATAGTATCCGTAGTAGGAATTTATCTTATTTTAATTGTGTGGTTTCTTCTTTAATTTCAATTAATAAACAGTTAAGTAATAAATGAAGAATATAGTTACAATAAGTGTTGTAAATATACTTAAAAGAGAGTACCAATTTGTTCTTTTAATCCGTTTTCCGTGTGAAGAATATTTATCAAAAGGTTGAGATTTTATAGAAGCTTCAAATCTACTCTTCTCCATCATTTCGTATTCTATAAATATAAGAAAACATAAATTCACAAGTGGAATAAACATAGTTTTAACCGGTATTGGATTATCTAACTTAGACAGTGCGAAAAAACCAGCTATGAGTATGTTATTAAAGGTAAATAACTTATCATGAATTCTATCAAAGTGTTTAAGAATATTCTTTAATCCTTCTTCTTCTGTTCGAGTAAAATTTCTTTCAATTCTCTCCTGTTCTCTTTCTGATTCTTCAATATCAAAATTATCCATGATAATAATCTCTAAATTTTATTACGTCAAATTATAATTATTCAAAACATATTATTTTCACTCTCTTAATGAATCTATTGTTTTTTAATAACAGACGTATTTTCTAACAATCTTTGAGTTTTCATAGAAACATTTAATAACTTACCAACACGCTGCTGATCTTGTTCTTTCATAGGAATCATTCTCATAAAGTTAATAGCTAATCGCCGCAATATATAATATGGTAACTTATTTTTTTTGAAAATTTCAGTCAGTGATTTAGTATCATCATATGGAAACTCTTTATAATAATCCATCTGTATTGCTATATCAATTAATCCTATTGCATTATTATCAATATACTTGTTTTTTACATCTTGAAATGTTGGTTGTAAATCTTTTGTGCTAACTGAAGTGGATATCTTCTTAAAAATAGAATAAGATATCATATAAAGCATATTAAATAACACTTGCTTAGCTAAGGATTCTTTCTCTTTTTCTGTTAACGAATTGTCTGATTGATTTTTTATCAGTTCAAGGATTTTGCTTTTTATATATTCTTCTCCCTCAATTAAAGTTTTAAACAATGAAGATAAAGTTCTCAAACCTAACTTATACAATTCATCAACAATTTCTTCCTTATCTGATGTTTTTAATGAAGCATACCTATTTTTAACAATATGTCCTAAAATTTCAATTGTTTTAAATGCTTTGTTAATTTGTGATATGTAATCAATTCCATTTGGATCCTCTTCTAAATCATATTGAATAGAATCATCAGTAACACTTTCTATTTCGTTGTTTTGAGCAATATTTTTTAATTCTGTTCTTTTATATTCATAATTAGAAACTTTAGGGTCAAAACTCATACTCTCATACGTTTCCTCTACAAGCGAGTTTAAATAAGATATATCATCCTTAAAATTTAAAATGATCTCATTAGGAAATAAATCTTTCGCGTTTTCTATAATTTCAGTAATAATAAACTTAGATTTACTATGATGTGAAAGAAATAAATATATATTCGCTACTTCAGTTTGATATAATCGTTTTGATAATCCAGTAACAATTTTTCGAATTTTAGCATCCTCCAAATTATCTGACAAGTACTTTCCTATGAAATAAAAATATAGGTATTTATACTTTAATTTATAACACTCACCAACTTTTATTAAAATATGAGACTTAATAAGAGTATCAATCATTTCAATAAAACTTGTTTTTATATTATATTCACGTAAAAAGTATTGATGAAATTTTAATAGTTTGTCTTCATCAAGTCCAGATTGTTTTTTATCAAAAAGGTAATATGCTAATTCGGATAGATAGGAATAATATTTATCTATTTCTTTACTTTCCTTAATATGATTACCTAATGTAGATTTTATTAAAACATCATAATAATGACCAAAAGTACTTTGCTCAAAGTTTTGATTAGAAACCAATTCATTAGCTTGAAGAATAGTGAGAATATATATAGGAAACGAAGGAACCAAGTTCTTGCCAATCACTGAATTTACAAGTTTTTCCAATTGATGATCATGTCTAACTCTGCTTGCTTCATCTCCAAAATCTTCAGCAAATAAATCAGTCCATTTACATATTAAATCAAACCTTTTATCAATACCGAAAGACAATAATTCATATATATCTACCTCTACAGTCTTTGACCCTAATAATTCACCAAGTGAAAAAAATTCATCCCAAATTATAAAAGTCGAATAACCTATTTTATAAAGGTTATTAATAAACTTCTTTTTAAATCTTAACCTTAAATTGGAAGTATTTAAATCATCTATAATAATTACAAATTTAGATTCTGATTTACATCTATTCATTGGAAAATTATACTGATTCAAAAATTCTTTATTTAATAATTTTAAAATATCTTGTTCCGATGTCTTTTTTATATCTTTTCCTTTTAAATAAATTGGTATTACTTCCTCTAAAAATAATCTTTGATAATAAGTTTTACATAATGCAGTCTTTCCCGAATTTTCTTCACCAAATACAATAGTATTTACAACTTCGTTTTTGATAAATTTATTTAATACAGTTTCACCATTTACAAAAGTTATTTTTTCCTCATCATCCGATAAACTATACTTATCAAAATATGGCATGACATACAAATCATCTAATTTCAAAGTTTCTTTACCTCGATTAGTGAAATTTGCACCAATATCATCTAAAAACTCCTTGAACTCTTCGTTAATCGTTAATTCATATTTTGGAAAATCTAAAAATGTTTGATTTGTATTAGTAATATTTAATTCTAAAATTCCATTTGAGTTATCAAAATCTGTATTTTCTACAAACGTCTGTTTATAATCATCATATTTTCTAAAGTATATTATTATTTTTTCATTTGGATAGTATTCTACTATTGAGTAACCATTTTTATAATTGTGTTCTTTAGAGTTTTCAGCAGTTAGAGACTTACCTACGGATATAAAATAATTTCCATGAATTCCAGACACATAGTCACTTTTATGTTCATGTGTATGGCCTATGAAAATTAAATCATAATTTTCATAGATAATTTTTTCAATCTCACTCTGTTCTCTTTCATTTAAAAAGTCTAATGAGTGATGAATTATAGCAATTTTTATATCTGAATCTTTTATAAATGAAAGAGAATTTTCAATCTGATCTTTCCCTAAAAGAATATTATTTTTATCATTATTGTCATAACATAACCAAGCAGAATTAAGAGCAGAAATACCTATTCTTTTACCTACATCTAAAACAAATGAATTACTTAATTGTGTAATTTGTTTACTTTCTTCCTCAATATTTTCATAATAATCCTTAGAAAAGTTGTTATATAGGTTTAATCCTTTTACTTCTCCCCATTTATCATTACTAAGAATTGATTTCACATATTCGTCAGATACCCCATCTGATTTCAATAAATTCTCTTTAAATGGAACATCTTTAAATTTATCAATATCATTTCTATCTACTTCATGATTTCCTGGAACAAAAAATATTTTATCAATTAATATCGGAAACTTATCAGTTAATGCTTTTAAAAATTTCTCTTTAACCGAATCAAATGGATTTACACCTGAAGTAAAGTTCACTCCTCCTTTATTGAGAAAATCTCCACTAAATATGAGTATAGAGTTATCATCGACATATTTTTCCATGTCAGTTAATAGCTCCTCTATCAATTTTGTGTGTTTGAAATTATCTTTTTCAGAATCAAGATGTAGGTCGCTAAGATGTATAATTTTAATCATAAAGTAGGTGAATTTAATTGAGTTCAATTTAACAATTATTTTACCATGTTTTAAAAACTTAATTAAACTGACATTATGACATAAAAAAATCCTCATTTTCAGAGAATTTAGTTAAACGTCATATTTTAATTTTAATGAGAACAAGTTTCATCTAATACCCATTCAGGTGTGGTTTCTTCCTCTGATTCACAACAAAAAATATCTCCAACTTCATACCAATCATCTTCAACCTTTACCATATATACACCATTTTCATATTTATAGAAACTTTGTTCGTATATAAAAAATAGTGGAAGATCACCTTTTTTGATACTTTCAACTAACTCTTTAATACGATTTTTTTCTTCCTTTTCTACTGATAAAACACTCCCTTTTTTACCGTTTTCTTCTTTCTGTTTTTTACTTTTTTGCTCAACTGTTTCTTTCTTAACTTCCTTTTTATTATTTAATGACTCTACTTTTATTTCTTCACTTCCAACACTTTCGTTATCATTCTCATCAGATTTTATTTTTTTCAATGTAAACCAATCTGAATATTCTAAATCTCCATCTTCCAAAACTTTTATTATTTTTTTTACTCCACCGGGTTCTACAACTTCTATGTAATCTTTAAATTGTTTACATTCTAATTTTGATACCCCTGCAATTGAATGATTTACAATTATTTCATTACCATTAATTTCAATTCTTATTTCGAAAAAATCCATATCTCCAACATATTCTCCATCGTGATAGTGATTACTACCAAAATTACATGATAATGAAAGAATTAATAACATCAATAGTAAAAGTATTTTTTTCATAATTATTCGTTTGTTTTTATTTGAATTTTTAAAAAATATTAATTCCATATACCCCCATAACGTAAAAAATCAACCAACAGAAAATTGTAAAAAGAATATTGTTTCTTAAAATTGGTTCATCCTTTCTTCTTCCTTCAAAATATAGATTTGAGAAACCAGGAAATAGAATCAACCTAACAATCATACAGATTCCAATAAATCCAAACACTTCTTTTATTATCAATAAAATCAAATACGGAATCCACATAATTTTAATTTCTCAATTTTATAATTCATTTTCCAACATTCCTTACGGTAATCCGTATAAACCAAAAAAACAGGCTTGAGACGTTATCTCTACCTGTCCTTGAGGGAGTCGAAGCCCTGTACAACAAAGTAAAGCAACGCTCAAGCCCTTTGCTTGAGCATTTTGCTAAACTTTTCCTGTTGTACTTAGAAATTTCGACTTTTCAAGGACAGAAATTAGTTTGCGAAATGCAGTATGTTAATGTTTTAAAGTTTTATTTTACTCTTATACTATCCTGTTTTTGTTACTGTAAAATTATAATTTATTCATCGGATTCAAAACATTAATTTAATGATTGATTCTTTAATTCAATTTCCAAAGAAATTAATCTACCAATCAAGAATGCTTCTTTCTCTTTTTCTGTTTTAAAGTTTTGAATAAATTCACTTAATTCTTTTGGTAATCTTTTCTTCAAATTATTCAGATATAAATCTTTTATATTTATTGGAGATTCAGATATTTGTTTTGAAAATGTAGTTTTATTTTTTGTATTGTCATATTTTTTCATCAATTTCATCAACATTCGATTCCATTTACCAAACATCTCTTCATTGTTTTCATAACCCGATTTTACTGTTCTCAATACCTCATCGACATTGAATCCATTTTCAGTAAAATTTTCTTTGCAATATTCTCCTACAAGAGATTTGTTTAAACCAAAGCCATTAGAATTCTTTGCAAATAAATAAACAAAACTATTTCTATTTCCATCTTCAAAATTTTGTCGGTTTGATGTAAATTCAAATACACACCTCATTTGTAATTCAAAAGTTGAATCATCTACATCATTTTCTTCCGTGTTAACTTTTGATAAAATTTCTTTGTTTTTTGAAGATTCATCATCTAATTCCTTAACGTTAAAAATTATTGAGTTCGGATTATAATAAATATTAGGGTCGTACGATAAGAAACACAACCGTGAAACATCACATGTTTTTATATCAAGAGTTACATCTAAAATATCTTGATAATAAAAAACCAATTTATGATAATACCTACTGTGCTCCTTAGGTTGTTTATTGTTTGTAGCTACTATAAATTTAATTCCTAAACCTGATGGTGATACAAACGCCATCAAAGTTTCTTCAAATGAAATTATCTTAGCAAAAACCTCCTTTACCATTTCTTCACTGTATAGCTTATCTATATCAAATACGGCTAATCCGTAATAACTAACTAAATTCTCCTTTTTTCTATTCTTCGTTGAATTAAAGTTTCCTGATACTGTAATAGCTGGTAAATCATTTTTTATTTGATTTGATAAATCAAGACTTCCCATGTTTTTAAGTCTTCGGATTTGTTCAATTGATTCTCGGTACTCTCCTAATTTAATACTTTCATAAACTTCTTCTAAAGTAAGGTATCTAACATGTTGAGAAAACTTTTCCCATACATTGAATGATAAATTATTTAAACTTTTCATCGTTAAAAGATTTGACGGTTATTAAAAAATTTATTTACTGAATAATTATTCAACTCCTCTTCATTCATTCTTTTGAATCGACGTAAGTAGTCATCTAAATCTTCCAAATCAAAATATAGATTTTTCCCACCTGGTTTATACGAAGTGATTTTACCTTCCGAAGCAAGTCTTCTTACATATCGGATGCTAAGATTTAAGTAATTTGAGGCTTCCTTTGTAGTTAATAACCTCCCTTTAATAATTTCGGATTTTCCCGAATTTGAATTGAATTTTTTCATTTTGTTTTATTTAAAAATTAATTCACAAAATGATGAACATTCAAATCGGGTTTAAAGAAGATAACTGGCTTCTTTCGGGTTTAAAACAATTCTGATTATCAAATATTTAAAATAAATCAGTAAAGATTTTATTAATTTTTTCCGTTGATTTTCTATTATTTTTTTCGAAAGTAGTTAGGTAATCTTTAAATGAATCATCAATCTTATCAGAAAGTGAGTTATCAGAGAATTCAAAGTACATTTTAATAAGATGTTTTATTTCACTTTTATAGTTTATAAAATCGGGTTGTACGATTTCATTAATTAAACTTAGTAAAGATTGCCAATCATATCTCTTAAACGTGTCAGATGAATGATTTGATTCCAGTTTCCAGATTATTCTACTTTTAACTTTTTTAGTCGGTTGTTCAGTGAGAATATTTATAAAATTCTCAGAAGAAATTTCTTCTATTATATTCTCCCTGATTAATATTTCTCTTAGTTTGTTTAAATCTTCTGTAGTATAATTTCGAGTTTTTCTAAAAGTAAAATCTTTCAATACGGAATTTCCTTTACTTCCTAAATCCTTTATATCATCTTTTTTCGTTTCTGTAATGAAATCCTTGTTGTTTAATTTTTGATTTAAAAATTCTTCATATTCTAAATAACCCAAAATAGGTGATACCAAATAAGATATGATTATAATCTTTTCGGTAGTTATATATCCATCGTACAAATCTGATAAAAGATAACTTCTGTTCAATCGGAATCCATCAACAAACTTTTGTGTAAAAAATTGTTCGTTTAAAATTAAATCATTGATACGTTTCTTAGTTTGATTTATTTCCGTGTTGATTAATTTCTTCCTTAATTGACCACTTTCTAATAAATTCGTTTTTAGAGTTTCAAAGGTGAAATACTTCACTTTTGAATTCAACGAATTTTCATTAAACCACTTTATCAGATATTCAAAGTATAAGTTATTCTCAACATCGTTAATCGGTTCGATTGAAAACGGAATTCGATACTTCTTATTTTCAAATTTTTTAGTGAAAGATAAATCGGTATTGATTAACCCTAAATTATTATCAATCCAAAACTGTAATTTTTCTTCATAGGATTTAAGATGATAAAACTTCTCTTCTAATGAACTGATTTCTTTTCTTTTGAACGAAGGAAGATTATCCTGAAATAATTTTAAATCTTCTCTGATTCCAAAAAAATCAATTTTACCATTTTCTTCATTAAGAATATCCTTTCTTTGGTATTCTCTGTATAAATAATCTTCGAAATAAGAATTTTCATCATATTCCCCACTTAAATCATCCATAGTAGTAGTTTAACTACACAAAGATATTAGGAATTTTACCTACTGCATCAATCTTCTTCTTATCAATTACCTTAACGTAGATTTCAGTGGTTTTCAAATGTCGGTGACCTAACAACTTACTTACGGTGTATATGTCGGTATCCATAGTTAATTGAAGTGTTGCGAAAGTATGTCGAGCAGAGTGAAATGTTATGTGTTTATCAATTCCCGAATCTTTTACCCATTTATGTAATTTATTATTGTGATGAGCGCTATACTTTAAATATCTGAATATTTTTTCATCATCTTCCCCTCTTTCACCTAATACTTTTACCGCTTGTTCACTTATCGGTAAATTCTCCACTCCTTTCGTTTTCTGTTGTTGAAACTTTAACATCCAACCATTTGTGGAATCATAACTTAAATTCTTCCATTTAAGATTTTTAATATCAGAGAAACGTAAACCAGTCATACAACTAAACAAAAATGAATCTTTCATAAACGGATAATCACATTCCGTTTTTACCAATAATTGAAGTTCTTCCAACGTGAGATATTGACGGTTCGTTTCCTTTTCTTTAATCGTTTTAACTCGTGTAGTAGGATTATCTGAAATCATCTTATTTCTATACGCTTCTTTCAAGGTTGTACGTACTTTATTGAAGTATGAGAGAGCAGAATTCTGTGAGAGTTTCCCTCCGTTCTGATTGATTTTTTCCGTTAACAGATATTCTTTAAACCTCTCCAAAAACAAATCATCAATCTTTGAAATCGGAATATCTCTCCCTTTACAGAATCGTTGTAAATGTTTCAACGTACTATCCCAACTCCCATACGTTCCGTTCACCCCCTGTTTCTTTCCTACCAACTGTTTGAAATATTCCAAAAATCCAATCTTACCACTCACACTACTTACAAATCCGTGTTTTCTACTTTGATACTCCAACACCCTTTGCGCTCGTATTGATTCAGCTAATAACATCGTTTCCTTATTATGTTCTTTTTCTAAATAATTTCGTGGTTTATCGTAAACGTACAATCTGAGAAATTCATAGTGACGTTGTTTCATTTCACTATCGTTGTACATTAAAAATAAACTGTTCATTCTAACCTTTCCTTTTTCGATACTCGCTTTACTCAATAACCCCTTTCTTACTTTTAGATAAATCTTCATAGTTTGACGTGTTTATGTTACTAATTTTGTGGTAACATTCCTCCAAAGAGGTACACAGGTCAACAGTAACTCCCTGTATTCAAACCTATTTTGTAATTATTTCATTGAGATTTACATTTTCTATATCCGAAACTAACCACTGAAATTCACTGATTTTCGATTTTTTCAAACGGAGAACAATTTTTATGATTCAAACCAATAATTTATCATCAGTTGAATTTCAAAATGTAGAATTCTTAAATTTGAGTGTTGTATGATATATAAAAACAAAAAATCCAAACACTAAGTTTGGATTCCCTTCACAATTCTTAAAATTTAACTTCGACTCCCTCATTGTAAAGTGTCGTAAAGTACTTCCTTTTGTAATTCAAAACCAACACCATTCAAAAACTCATCTCCCTTACCTCTCTAAAAATTTAATCCCTTTTTCTTCGGAATTAAATTTTCAGATTCGTTCGATAGTTGAGTTTTAATTTTAAGATGTAAGTTGATTTTATTCAGTTACAGCGATTTTAAACTTCTGTTCAGTATATTTTCTTATTTGAATGAAAAAAATAAAGTACAGCATTTCTTTTCCGTTTTTTCGAAATTTTTCCGTTTTGGATTTCCTATTTACTTTATTTTTTACTTTTTATTACTGAATTTTAACTACTTACCACTATACACCTCTACCTTTAACCTAAATTTATTTAAAAAATATAGTAGTTTCCTTTTTTAATTCTAAAACTCCTATATATTATATATTTATAAAAGAATACAATGATAAATCATTGTATTCTAATACTATATATCATTTTTTTTTGTATATAATATATTAGAAATAAGCTCTGCTTATTTCTTTATATATAGATATATAGGCGAATCATTTTTTTAAAAAATTAGTAGTAGTAAGTGATTAAAAGTAAGTAGTTCAAAACACCATTTGAATGAAAAATTAAAGAAATACAACATTTTTCTCAACTTCAATGGTATAATCCTCCAAACTGATAAGAAAAATGTTATAACTCGAAATAAACGGTGTTTCTCAAAATGAATTTGTTAATCAAATAATGAATATTTTCTGTTTGAATGAAATAAGAGAAATTCTACAAAGAAATTTCAATTTACAATCCAAATGTCATCCGTTGAGAAATCTTTGTAGAATTTTAAAATAATCAACCGTAGAAGATTAATTCAACATTTCTTCTAAGTGAGTTTTGAGAATGATGTGTTTAATTCCTAAACGGATTGTTTTGATTTGACCTCTTTTAATCGCTCTACGAATCGTAGTAGTTGAGATACCGTAGAGTAAACTTACTTCATTGATTGAAAGATACGTTTTGTGGTATAAATCTTCTTTTTTAATAATCGGTTTTTCCGTTGAGATTTTAGGAGTTTCGATTCTCTTTCTTCTTCTCCAACTTCGTTTGTAACAATTTTTTGAACAATACACTGTAGCACAGGTTTTCGCTATGAATTCCTCTTTACACTCTACACATATTTTTTTGATTCTGATTAAACTCATTTTACTTTTTATTTTGGTTACTGTTAAAAATCAGGACGTATCAAAACGTATCAGATTGAATCAATTCGTATCAACATGGTTCGTTTTTATCCTTTAGTATCCTAAAATTCAAAAAAGTGGTAGTGTGAAACAACATAGTGTCACAATTAGTATCATAAATATGTTACACAAAGTGACGCAAAGTGATGAAAAACACTTTGAGAAATCCGTTGTAAACCTGCTATTTATGTGAAATCATTGTTGTTTTCGATGATTGGGTTACTTCCCGATACAAAACTTCCCAAAAATAGTCCCGAGAATATCATTATCGACATCAATTTGTCCGGTGATGGAACCAATGTGCTTCAAGGTTTCACGAAGATGGAAAGCCAATAAATCTCCGGTCAGTCCTATTTTCATTCCCTGTGCTACATTTTGAAGAGATTCCAAAGCATTTTGTAATGCTTCTTTATGGCGAGCATTGGTAATGATGACTGAGCTTTCATCAATTCCTGATTTAATGGATTCAACCAGTTCCGATTTCAGTTTATCCAGATTAAGGCCTGTTTTTACGGAAATCCCGAAATGATGAAAGTCCGGATAATTTTCGTTTAACGATAGTTCGTACCGGTCATTCCATTCTTCAAGTTTATCTATTTTACTCCTCAGGTTGAACACGATTTTATCCTGCAACACGGATTTCAATTCTTCCAAAATTCCCAAATCATCCTCGTACAGGTGAATAACAATTTTTGCCTGCCCTACTTTTTCCTTGGCTTTTTCCACACCAATGGCTTCAATCGTATCCTGCGTTTCCCTGATTCCGGCGGTATCAATAAACCGAAAGATAATTCCATCTATGTTAATTGTTTCTTCAATCGTGTCGCGCGTGGTTCCCGCAATGTCGCTCACGATGGCACGTTCTTCATTGAGCAAAGCATTGAGCAAAGTCGATTTTCCCGCATTAGGCTTCCCGATGATCGCTACCGGAACTCCTTTTTTGAGCGCGTTTCCGTATTCAAAAGTTTTTATTAAATTTTGAATTTTGAATTTTAAATTTCGAATTAAATCATTCAATTCCTGACGATTGGCAAATTCTACATCTTCTTCCGAAAAGTCAAGTTCAAGTTCAATCAAAGCGGTAAAATTGATTAGTTCTTCCCGTAAATCCTTTAATTCAGAAGAAATTCCGCCCCGCATCTGATTCAGTGCAACCTGATGCGAAGCTTTGTTTTCTGCCGAAATCAGATCGGCAACAGCTTCGGCTTGTGACAAATCAATTCGTCCGTTCAGAAAAGCACGTTGGGTAAATTCGCCTGGATCCGCCAATCTTGCCCCGTTTTGAAGCAATACTTCAATAATTTGCTGCTGAATATAAGGAGAGCCATGACAGGAAATTTCCACCAAATCTTCTGTTGTAAAGGTTTTAGGCGCTTTGAAAACAGAAACCATTACTTCGTCTACTACAGTTTCTTCGAAATTCGAGTTTCGAACTTCAAATTTCGGACTTCGTGTAACAATGAAACCATAATGTACCGTATGAGAATCCGCTTTGGTCAGGTCTTTTCCTTTGAAAACCTCATTGACGATAGAAATGGAATCTTTTCCCGAAACCCGGATGATTCCTAACGCTCCTATCCCCTGGGCAGTTGACGCGGCGCAAATTGTGTCTTGTCTAAACATTTAATCCTTGATTTCTACTTCGGAAAGTGTGTATTCCATTTTTACTTTTGATTTATCATCCACATCGATCACAAATTCCAGTTTCTTTTTGTTAACATCTAGCAAAGCTTCGATTTGCATTTCGTTGTGTCTAAATTCTATCAATAGCAAATAATTACCATCAGGCAGTTTCGTGAATTTCTTGATATCTGAATCGGAGCTACCGCCCGATTGGGTAATTTCCGTTGCTGTTAATTGATTCAAATCAAAAATATATTGGTTTAACTTCTCTCCTTCACCTAATACTTTTTCTTCATTTTCAACAATTGAAGTTTGTTGAAGAGAAGATGTTTTTACCGAAATCACCTGGCTAAAACATGTTAATGATATAAAAGTTAATAGGACAAACAGTATTTTTTTCATCGTATGTAGTTAAATTTTTTCGACCAGTAATTTTTCAGCGACCTTTGGTCCGAATGATACCTGATTTTTTCCATATTCTACCGTCAGGATTTCATCAAAATCCTCTCTGTCTAAAATTTCAATTACAACATCAAGATGTAATTTTTTAGTATTGAGATATTTAAGAAACTCATCGTCGGAATTTGTAACGGCGACCAATTTGACCTTGTCTCCTTTTTTGAAGCGGCTCAGAGTCTCATAATTTTTCAAATCGATTTTTCCGGTTGCATCAGGAATCGGGGAACCGTGCGGATCAACAGTCGGATAATCGAGCATTTCATCCATTTTAGCAAAAAATTTCGGGGAATGAATGTGTTCGATTTGTTCGGCAACTTCGTGGACTTCTTCCCAGCCGAAACCCATTTTATCGACCAGAAACATTTCGGTCAACCTATGTTTTCTGATGATAAGCAGAGCCGTTTTTTTTCCTTCATCCGTCAAAGTTATGGGTTTGTAGGATTGGTAATTAAGCAACCCTTTTCCTGCCAATCGTTTTACCATGCTGTTTACGGTCGGCATTTTAATATTGAGCAACTTACTTATATCATTAACGGTAATTTCACCCGACTTTTCGGATAAATTAAACATTGCTTTCAAATAGTTTTCTTCTGTAAATGAATTCATAGCTCAAAAATACTAAAATCATTTCTTTTTGAGTTCAATCAATGTAATTTCCGGCCAAATCCCTACACGTCCCGGATAGGCATGGTATCCAAATCCACGATTGACATAAATGTATCTTTCCAGATTTTCATATAATCCCGCCCATTGTTTGTACACATATTGTGCAGGGCTCCACTTTATAAATCCGGGAATTTCAATTCCGAACTGCATTCCATGCGTATGACCGCTCAATGTCAGGTGGTAATTCATCGGATGGTTTTTCACTTCCATCTCCCAGTGTGACGGATCATGTGAAAGTAAAATTTTGAAATCCTTTTCGGTTAAACCTTCAGATGCTTTTTTCAAGTCTCCCACCTGTTTGAAACCTCTTCCCCAGTTTTCGACACCTATCAACGTCAATTCTGAATTCCCTTTTGTGATTTTGAAATGTTCATTCAACAACAATTTAAATCCAATTTTCGGATGAATATTTTTAATCGCTTCAAAATTATCCTGTTTTAGTTTTTGGGTTTTCCAATTGACATATTCACCATAATCATGGTTTCCGAGAACGGAATATTTACCAAATTCAGGTGATTTTATTTTCGAAAAAATTTCAATCCACTTATCCATTTCGCTGGCGTGTGTGTTGACAATATCTCCCGTAAAGGCCAATAAATCGAATTTCTGTTCATTGATTAAATCAATTCCATACTGAATTTTGTCAGGATTATCGAAACTACCGCTATGAATATCAGACAACTGCATTAATGTAAAACCGTCAAATTCATCCGGTAAATCTTTGAAAAAAATTGTCTGGCGGATTATTTTAAAATTAAATCTTCCCTGAAAGATCCCATAAATAATCGATGTGAATGGTATGGCTGCAATTCCCAGGGCCAGCGTACTTAGCGCTTTCCTCCTGCCCGGAAGAAATGATTCGGAAGCTCTTGATTGTGTAAAATACTGATAAATCCCTACGAAAACCCTCAAAACATCTTCTCCTAAAAGAAAGATTGTAATTACCAATTTAGGAATATAAATCAAAAGAAAAAGCCCCAGAGTAAAAAGCGTCTGGCCATTCTGTCCTTCATTCCGGTCGAATTTGGTAAACGAATAAATGATATAGAAAAGTGCAACTAAAGAAATAACCAAATAAATCCGGTGTATCCACTTATTATCAAAAGCTGTACGAACCGCCTGATAAGAATACCATTCTACAATAATTGCAAAAATAAAAAAGATCACCCAACGCATATTTCCAAAAGAATTTAGAATCACAAATTAACGACTAATTAGCGGAGAGAAAGTGTTAATTATTAATCAAAAATTAACCTTTATTGTTTCACAAAATCTTTAACTTTCGTCAAAATTAAAATTGAAATGGACAGAAGGAAATTTTTCAAATACGGAAGCCTTGCCACCGCCGGGGCAACTCTGCTCTCACCCATAGATATATTCGGAAAAGAAATAGACTTTGTCAACAAAGAAGGAACTGCAAAAAACATCATCATGCTCATCAGTGACGGAATGAGTACGGGAACACTCAATATGGCGGACTTATACCTGAGCAGAAAAACCGGAAAAGGCTCTCACTGGATGCAGCTTTATAAGGATAATCGAGTTTCAAGAGCTTTGATGGATACTGCTTCCGCAAGCTCCATAGTTACGGATTCCGCTGCGGCAAGCTCTGCTTTTGGGGGTGGGTTTCGCGTAAAGAATGGTTCATTGAATATAAGTCCTGAAGGAAAAGAAAATATGCCGATCTGGCAAAAGTTCAAAAAGTCAGGAAAAAAAGCCGGTTGTGTAACAACTGTTTCCATTACGCACGCGACACCCGCAGGATTTTGCGTTTGCAATAACAGCCGAAATTCCCAACCTGAGATTGCCGAAGAATATTTAAGATTAGAATTCGACGTGCTTTTGGGAGGAGGTGATCAATTCTTTAATTCAGAAAAAAGAAAAGATAAAAAAGATATTTATCAGGCTTATGAAAATAAAGGATACAAAGTTGTAAAATCCAGAAATCAATTAATAAATTCTTCCGGAAACAAGCCCTTATTAGGGGTTTTTGACCATGATGCTTTACCTTATACCATTGATAGAAATTCATCCAAAGAATTGCAGGAACAAATTCCTACTTTAGCAGAAATGGCTCAGAAAGCCATTGATTGTATGAAATCACATCCGAAAGGATTTGTATTACAAATTGAAGGTGGAAAAGTAGATTGGGCCGCACATGCAAATGATATTTCAGCATTGATTCACGATCAGGTTGCATTTGATGAAGCTATAAAAGTTGCCATTGACTTTGCGGAAAAAGATAAAAACACATTAGTCATCATCACTACCGACCATGGAAATGCCAATCCCGGAGTGATTTATGGTAAAAATGCCAATAACGGGTTTGACAGCATTCAGAAATATACCCATACCAACGAATACTTGCTTAACCAAATCCATCAGAATTATTCAACCGGCCAAATCAAAGAATTAGTTCAACAAGTAAACGGGTTTATTCTTACAGATGAAGAAGCGGTTCATATCAAGTCTCATTATGGTGGATTGGATAAGGAAGAAGAAGGACTTTACAATTATAAAAAATTACCTTTCAAAGATTATTCAGAAATTCAGAAAAAACATAATTCTGTTGGCTGGATAAGCATGGATCACTCGGCAGACTATGTGGAGCTGGCTATGTTTGGTCCGGGAAGCGAAAATTTAAAACCGTTTATAAAAAATACCGATATACATTACCTGATGCTTGAAAATGCAGCTGTTGAAAATAAATTTTAATACAATGGTTAAAGAAACACTACCGAAATGTTAAAGGATTTAAAATAAAATTATTATCTTGCATTGCTCAAAGCACAAATAGTTACTTATGTTAGAGTGGTTCAATACGTTAACTTCCCCCGAACAAATATTCTGGATCATAGCTGTTGTTTCCACTATAATTTTCTTTTTTGTGTTGATCGGGACTTTTTTTGGCGGTGATGGTGATACAGATGTGGATTTAGATGGAGGTGCAGGATTTCAGTTCTTTACTTTTAAAAATTGTATCGCGTTCTTTTCTATTTTTGGCTGGGTGGGAATTGCCTGCTTATATCAGGGCTATGGCTTAATTACTTCTATTATCATCGCATTTTTCTGTGGACTGATGATGATGTTTGTGATGGCAGCCTTGTTTTATTACGTAAATAAAATGACCGAAAGCGGAACGCTTGAATATAAAAATGCACTGAACTCAACAGGAGAAGTTTACATGGATGTAGGAAGAAAAAGGTCCAGGATGGGAAAAGTTCAAATCAAAGTTCAAGGCACATTGAGAGAAATGGAAGCACTTACTGATTTTGACCATGACATAAGGAGAGGAACACTCATACAAGTAGAATCAGTTACGGAAAACGGAGTTTTAATCATCAAACCCCTACAATAAATATGACAATTACTACCATCTTTTTACAATCAGGAAATTTATCTGCTTTTGCAGGTGTCATAGGACTTTTAGTTGCAATGCTATTTGTTGTTGTGATGTTTTTCTCATTGATCAGAAGATACAAAAGATGTCCGTCTGACAGAATTTTGGTAGTGTATGGAAAAACAGGAAAAGGACAATCCGCCAAATGTATTCATGGTGGAGCAGCCTTTATCTGGCCTGTGTTTCAGGATTACGCGTTTTTGGATCTGACTCCGATGTCAATTGAAGTAAACCTGACCAATGCATTGAGCAAGCAAAATATACGTGTAAACGTCCCTTCCCGCTTTACAATCGGTATTTCTACCGATCCCGGTGTGATGGAGAACGCGGCAGAACGTTTGTTAGGATTAGGCCTTCAGGAAATACAAGATCTGGCTCAGGAAATTATTTTCGGCCAGCTTCGTTTGGTTGTCGCCTCGATGGATATTGAAGAAATTAATTCCGACCGGGACAAATTCCTTCAAAACATTACAGATAATTTAGAAGCCGAACTGAAAAAAGTCGGACTGAAATTAATCAACGTAAACATCACCGACATACAAGACGAGTCGGGCTATATTGCGGCATTAGGTAAAGAAGCTGCCGCACATGCCATCAACAATGCGAAAATTTCCGTCGCGGAAAAAAACCGGGATGGTGCCATTGGAGAAGCCAATGCGCAACAAGATGAAAGGACCCAGGTTTCAAGCCTGCATGCACAGGCACGAATCGGAGAAACCAATGCGGAACAAAATGAACGTACGCAAGTCGCGGCTGCTTTAGCCGAAGCAAAAATAGGTGAAGCGAACGCTTTGCAAAATGAAAGAATCCAAATTGCTGCCGCCAATGCAAAAGCTGTAGAGGGTGAAAACCTTGCAAAAATAGAAATTGCTGAGTCCAATGCAACCCGGAGACAAAGGGAAGCTGAAGCAGAAAAATTAGCGATTGCTTCGGAAAAAGTTCAAACTGCAAAAGCTTTGCAGGAAGCTTATCATGCCGAGCAGGAAGCGGAACAAAAACGTGCCGAAAGAGATAAAGCTACCCAGTATGCCAATATTGTAATCCCGGCAGAAATCGAAAAAAGTAAAATTGTAATTGAAGCACAGGCTGAGGCTGAAATGATCCGTCAAACCGCAAAAGGTGAAGCCGATGCAATCCTTTTAAAGAAGCAAGCCGAAGCCCAGGGTTTATATGAAATCCTTACCAAACAGGCTCAAGGGTTGGAACAAATTGTAAAAGCTGCAGGAAACGATTCCAAAGACGCAGTGCTTTTATTAATAGCTGACAAATTACCTGAATTGGTAAAAACACAATCAGAAGCCATCAAAAACTTGAAAATTGATAAAATTACAGTTTGGGACGGCAATGGGAATAATGCTGACGGGAAGACATCGACAGCAAATTTCCTTTCGGGAATCTATAAATCGGTTCCCCCGTTAGAAGACATGTTTAACATGGCAGGAATGCAGCTTCCAGCCTACTTAAAAGGTGAAAATAAAGAAGAAAATACCATAAAAATCCAATCTGAAAAACCAGAACAACCAAAATCTGAAAAACCAAAACAATCTGAACTCAAAAAGAAAAAACCGGACGATAGCAGCGAGAATACCTAGCATATCCTAAACTAACTAAAAAGTGTCGTTAACAAACACTTTTTATAGTTAAGAAAACTTTTTGATTATGAAATATAAATTCAGTTTGGTACTGTTCGCTTTGGGCTGGTGTCTGAATGCACAACAAGTAAAGATTCTAAACGAAGAAAAACCAGATATTTCCTTTCGGGGATTATCGGTCCTGGACAATAGTGTATTTTGGGTTAGCGGCAGTAAAGGTACTGTAGGCATGACTTACAATGGTGGGAAAGCCATGAAGTGGGTTAATCCGAAAGGGTATGAAAACCGGGATTTCCGGGATATTCATTGCTGGGACTATAAGACAGCTATCATTATGGCGGTTGGTTCTCCTGGAGTTATTTTGAAAACGAAAGATGGCGGCAACACCTGGTATGAAGTTTTCAGAGATGAGAGTGCCAATGTATTTTTTGACGCCATGGATTTTTACGAAAAAAATGAAAACATTGGTATATTGACAGGTGATCCCGTAGCCGGCAATTACCCGTACATTTTAGTAACTAAGAATAAAGGAGAGTTATGGGAAAAAATTTCCTCTGTAGAAAAATATCCGTCATTGACAGGCGGAGAAGCATTTTTTTCCGCAAGCGGAAGTAATATAAAACTTATAAACGACTCTGTTTCAATTATGGTCTCAGGGGGCTCTGCTTCTAATTTCATTTTAAATACCAAACCTCTTTTCCAGCATTCCCTCAACAAAAACGCAGCTTCACAAACGTCGGGTGCAAACGGGATGGATTATTCTTCTTTCGAGAACTATGGAATCATAGTGGGCGGCGATTTCGTAAAACCCGAATCCTCTGAGAATAATTTATTTTTGTTTGACTACGATAAGAATAAAAACCCTGTTTTTTCTAAACCGGAAACTTCTCCAAATGGCTACAAAAGCGGAGTTACGATAGTTGGTCATTCGAAAGCTGTCGTATGCGGGACTTCAGGTGTTGATATTTCTACAGATAAAGGAAAAAATTGGAAATTCATATCTCAGGAAAGTTTTCATACCTGCCAAAGGGCCAAAAATGGAAATAAAGTTTATCTGGCAGGACCCAACGGAAAAATTGGAATACTAATTGAATAAGATAATTCAGTTAACTTTATTAAAATAAATTAAACCTAATGAAAAAGCTATTTTCTAAAATAGAAATCAAACGCTATAAAAAATTTCTGTTTTGGATTGGTGGGGTTTTAACTTTATTGATTCTGGTAAATATAGGACTCAATCAATGGATAAAATCCGAGCTTCCGGCCATCATAAAGGAGAAAAATGATACGGCATACAATTTTGAATTTGAAAATATCGGATTTTCAATTTTTAACAGCAGCATTTCTATAGAGAAAATTTCAATCAGGCCAAAAGACAGTTATGATAAACCCATCCCACTTGAATTCACTGCCAACGTTGATGAAATTAATGTTGTCGGCGTAAATTTCATCAAATTACTGATAAAAAAAGATTTAAGCGCATACAGTTTAAAAATCAATGAACCCGATATTACTTTCTTCAAATCCGAAAAAAAAGATACAGTTGAACATGACTCAAAACTGGGGAGTTCTGTACAAATTGGTAATTTTGAAATCAACAATGGTAAATTCAAAATTGTAAGTTTAGAAAACAAAGAAAAGCTGG
>CAZKOC010000004.1:26971-31947 GCA_964554275.1 uncultured Weeksellaceae bacterium | reverse complement strand
TTTCAGAGCAATCAAACAGTTTTTGATTGCTTTTTTTATTGTTATTACTGCTCAATTCTTGTCTTTTATTTGTCTTTTTTGCTCCCGGAGTGACAAAAAAAAGACAACTTTTTATATTATGTATTTTCAAATGTCCACTTCTGTCCACTAAATTGGACAACTGATATGTATTGAAAATATTTCCAGAAAATTTAGTTGCTCAAAATTCAATTCAGGTAACGTTTTGATGAAATGATGTTGCCTTTTCCTGCTTTTAACTGCTGTCCCAATTCGGGTTTTCGCATCACTTTTACACCCTAAACTTTTTAAGAGATGGCAGAATACAAACGCGTGTGCAACTTTTGTCAGAAAGACTTTACAGCACAGAAATACACTACTAAATATTGTTCTAACAGGTGTGCCAGCAGGGGCAGTAAAATGCAAACCCGACAGAAGCAACAAAATATGTTCAATGATAATGAGACTTACAAAAGATTATTGAACAAAATACTCCTATCAGTTGAGCGCATAGAACAGGCACTTGAACTACATGGTATCAAGCAGCAGATTTCAAGTGAGGACTTATTGACTACTGAAAAGTATTGCGAGCTGATGAACATTCATCCCCGCACTTTACGCAGAATGATTGAGCGTAAAGAGATAGCAATAACCAAGCAGGGAAACAAGATCCTTATTCCTAAAAATCAATTATTACTTAACAAATAAAAATTCAAAACTATGAGAGTATCAGTAAGAGAAGTTCCACTAAAAGGTGGTGAGTTCAACAGAATCATTCTGGACATCTACCATTCAAAAAATCAAAGAGAGCGTAAAGCAACTAAACTGCAAGTGTATGCTAAACCTACTAAACCCATACAGCGTGAGCATAACAGCGAGGTAAGGAAATTAGCTGAAAAGCTAAGAGCAAAAACATTGTTGGCTATTCAGGAGGGGTACTACGGCGTAAAAGCTAATCATAAGAAGTACACCGACTTTGTAGATTATTTTCAAACACTCACTAAAAATCGGGAGAAAACAGGAAAGAATTTTCATCATTGGCACAGTACAGAAAAACATTTACTGGGCTTTGTAAAAGAGACCAACTCCCGTCCGAGCTTTCATCAGATTACTCAGGAATGGTTGGAAGAATTTACAACGTATTTACAGAAAAATGTAAGTATCAACACTTCCTCATCTTATTTCAATATTCTTCGTCATGCTATACATGAAGCAAGGCGGGATAAGCTAATTCTGGAAGACCCGCTACGTTATGTACGTTCACCGAAAACGATTGAATCACAAAGAGAGTACCTGACTGTTGAAGAATTGGAACTATTAGCTCAAACAGATTGTAAAGATGAACTCTATAAACGTGTGTTCCTGTTCGGTTGTCTTACAGGACTGCGCATATCTGATATGATAAAGCTGAAATGGAGCGAAGTAAGGCATAATGAAGTATTGGGCTGGCATATTGTTTATACACAGCAAAAAACGCAAAAGAATGAAACGCTACAAATCAATGAGCAGGCAAGGAGCTTTTTAGGTAAAGCAGGCAAACCTGACGAAGTAGTGTTTAAAGGATTGAAGTACAGCGATACGAAAAACAGGATTCTGAAATATTGGGCATTGGATGCAGGGGTAAGAAAAAATGTAACGTTTCATATTGCACGCCATACCTACGCTACCTTACAACTTGCTAATGGTACTGACATCTATGTTTTGTCAAAATTGTTGGGGCATAGTAAAGTAAGCACTACACAGATTTATGGAAAGGTCATAGACGCTACTAAGCGTAAGGCAGTTGATAATTTACCTAAGCTAAATGTATCATTCAATGTATAGAACCGATACCATAAACACATTTTACAACTCAAAGCAGGTCTTGAAAAAAGATAGTAAAAGCAATGTTTCAAAATCACCGCTAAAACCCAAACTGTTGTTAGATTATCTAAAGCGCAATGACCTGATAAAGCATTTTGAAGTTACTCAAAAGTTCAACCTTTTTGTTGCAGATGATTTTTTAATTGCACATGAGGAAGAATATGTCCATGCCATGTTTAAGGGGATAAAGCCGCTATGTGAAAGCAGCGGCTTAAAATGGAGTAGACAGTTTTTAGAAAGTCTGACTTATACCAATGCTTCTTTGTATGAAGCCATAAAGCAGAGCATCTATTTTCCTAATCAGGTAACTTTTAGCGCTACAAGCGGTTTTCACCACGCCACACCTGACATGGGGTGTGGCTTTTGCTCATTCAGCGGACAGGTCATTGCTTCTATAAAAATTTACAATGAGTTGGGTCTAAGCGGTGCATATTTAGATTTGGACGGACATTTCGGCAATTCCATAAATGACAGCTATTATTTTGTAAAGGACTTAGACAAAGCAATACCATTCGGTTGTAACATCAACCCTATTGAAACAGGTAAACACTACATTGCCGATTTGAAGCACAGGTTAAAGGTGCTTGGGACTAAAATTCTTAAAGATGAAGTGCATTATGTAGTATTTGCACATGGTGCAGATTCGCATATCCACGATGATTTAGGCGGACAGCTTACAACAGATGAGTGGATTGAGTGTAGCAGGATTGTGTATGCTTGGATAAAGCAGTTAGATAAAAAGCTCAAAAGACCAGTACCACTAACGCTATCACTTTTTGGCGGTTACCGCAGGGATGATTTTGAAAGTGTTTTATCTTTACATACCGCAGATTTGGTAATGTGCTTGAATGTGTTATGTGGTGCTGAAATTGAGTATAATGTAAATGTAAAAAGTAAAAATTATGGAATTAAATATTGACGAAATAGTACGTGATTGCTTATCAGCATTGGTTTATACTAAAGATGATTCAGTTAAATTATATGAATATCAGTTGTCTCAATTATCTGAATTGGGCAAGAGTTATTATTCAGACTTTTTGAAAAATGAATTATCTGAATTAGAAATTGATAAGTTGCTTGAAGAAGCATACAGCTACGATTTTCAAAATGTTACTTTAATCAAAGAATCTTTTGTGAACCATAAAAATCTAAACGAAGAAGAAATCTATAATGTAAATAATGATTTTATTGATACTAAGAGAAAAGAATTAACTCAAATATTTGATTTACTCACAAAAAAGAAAAAAACTAAGAAGTCGTCAATCATACATGATAAAGTAAATACTTATTCTTGGAAATCATCGATAGCAACACTCTCAGTTCTACATAAAGAATTAATGGAATATCGATTTATTCCCGATATTGATTTTGATATTTTTAAAATAGCGTTTAGTGGTGATTATACTGAAAAACCATTACGTATTCCTTGGATAAATCTTGCAAGAAACAAATCGACAAATAAAGCTTCTTTATTTTATCTCTTAAATGAATTACATCCCAAATTCATTAATTACCCTTTTGAAATGGGATACGATATACTTTTAAATATATTCTGTGATAAAGATAATACTCCATTCAAAGGTATGAAGCAAGCAGTGAAGAGTTATAGAGACTCGGGGTATAATGATAAAAACAATAAGAAAATCTTAGATGAGATAATTTCTAAGTTAGAAAGCATTACCTAAAAAAATAGTAAGGTAAGGTAATCTTTAGTCAGTTTTTTATGTAGCGTTCTTGCAACCATAATTTAAAAATTAAACATTATGGTTAAAAAAGAAAACTACGAAAACAGTAGCTCAATCTTAGACTTGCTACAAGCATTAGCTACAAAATTAGAAGTATTAGAGGACACAATTAAATCTCATACTCCTAAAGACTTATTGACTTCAAAAGAAGCTGCTAAGTATCTAAACGTAAAAATGAACTGGCTTAACAAGCTGTGTAGTCAGGACAGAATTACTTACACCCAACCTGGTGGTAAAGCACGCTTCTTTAAAAAATCAGACCTTGACAATTACCTGAAAAAGAACATCAGAAAATCAGATGATGACTTAGCCAAGGAAGCGGACGACAATTTATTCATTAACCCTAAACGCAAATAGTCATGGAGTATATGAATAATCTAATGTCGGTTTATAGCAACTGTAAATCTACCGAACCAACAGGCAACATTTCCATTATAGATTTTCTACATGAAATCAGGGATGAGGTTTACAGCGATGAAATAAAAAATTTACGCAGCATAGCAGACAAAAAACAAAGAGATGCGTATAAATCTTCTGAATTGAAAACAGTAACATACGCAGGCATATTTCAGGAACGCAAGAATGACTTATTAACTGTTTATAGTGGTGTAATCATACTGGATATAGATAATGTTCCTGATAGCGAACTGGAGCGTATTAAAACTGATTTGTCAAATGATGTACACACTTTAGCGATTTGGAACAGTCCGAGCGGTACAGGTCTTAAAGTAATGGTTAAAATGAATTTCGGTTTTAGTGCTGACACTTACAAAGCAAAATACCTTTGTGTTTTACGCTACTACTCTGAAACTTATAATATACCCTATAATGACAGTAGAAAAAGAAATACAAACATTACTTGGGGCTTTGATTTGTCTTGTAGTGATATAGCTCGTCAATGTATTTATTCTGCTGACAAAGAAATATACATTAACGAAAATTCTTCGGTATTTGAATCATTCAACAATTACTCTAAGACAGAACTAAAAGTCATTTCAATTAAAAACCATATTCAAAAAACAGAACTTGACATTACTCCTGTATATGATGATTGGTTTAGAGTTGGATGTGCTTTACATCACGAATTTGGAGAATCAGGTCGCAGTTATTTTCATAGTGTTAGTGCATTCTATCCCCGATACACAGAAAAGGAAACTGATGAGAAATTTGACCAAATAATGAAAAGTGAAAGCAGAGGAATTACAATTGGCAGTTTCTTTGATATAGCTAAAAAGTACGAAATAAATTATACCACTACTACAAGCAAAAAATCAGCAAGTGATTTTTCTGAAACTGATGTGTACATTGAAGATGAAAAAGAATTTAAAATACGGTCAGTATCTTTTCCTGTAGATGTTTTCCCTAATGATG